>ANAW01000027.1:0-49644 GCA_000340945.1 Nocardiopsis synnemataformans DSM 44143
GCTTCAGCACGTCCGTGCACACGGTGACGGGGGCGGCGCTGCGGGGAGTGCTGGTGTGCCTGGGGCAGAAGGAGGACACCGACGCGCTGGTGCACGTGGACTTCACCCGCATGCGCGGGCTGCTGGCGGTGGGCGGGGACCCGAAGGTGGCCGTCGACGCGGTGCGCGTGGTCGCCGACGGACTGCACGCGGCGGGCCTCCAGGTGCGGGTGCTCAAGCAGGGGCGGCCCCTCCACTCGCTGGTCCCCGACACGATCCCGGTGGTGGCGGCCCCGGACCCGATCCACGGGCTGGATCCGGGCACGGAGCCGCCGACGGTGGTGGTGGTCCCGCGTCCGCTGGGCCAGGCCGACGAGCACGTGCTGACGAGTCTGCCGCCGAACACGGTCGTGGTCGCCGCGGGGTCCTCGCACGCCGCGCGCTGGCAGTGGGAGGCCTTCGACGACGGCACGGTGCACACCGGCGCGCTGGGGATCGACGTGGTTCTGCGGATACCCGAGCGCAGGGGCTGATCCCGCCGCCCCGGTACCCGGAGCGCACCGCCGGTGCGACGTGCGCGAGCCCTCCTCCGGTCCCGGACACGCGGAACGGGGCGGAGCCCCGGAGGGACCGGCCCGCTCCCTGCGCCGTGACCTTGTACTCACAGCGGGTCTGGACCGTCGAGCCTCGCCAAGACGCAGGTCAGAACCCTTGTGCCACACCAGCAACGGTTCCGGCCAGCCCGCTGCCCGCCCGGTTCCGCGCCAGCGAAGCCCCGCGTGGACCGGTCAGCTGGCTTCGTCGCCCGGGGCCCCGGAACCCTCCGTGTCGGAGGGCTCGCCGGACTCCTCGTCGGAGGGCTCGTCCGGGGGCGGACCGTAGACGAAGCGCTGCCGGTCGTGCACGAGGATGGCGTGCCCGCTCTCGGTGACCGCCTCCACGTACGCCGGCAGCTCGTCCTCGACCACGTCCATCGTGACGGCGTCGAGCACCAGCTGCCGGTCCTGTCCGCCGCTGGCGCGGGAGTCCCCGTAGACGAGGCCGTCGAAGGCGAAGGCCGGGGAGATCGACCCCGCCTCCTCCTCCAGGCCCCACAGGACCTCACCCCCGGCCAGGTCGACCGCGACCACCGGCGCCTCACCGCTGGCCTGGGGCAGCAGGAGGGTTCCGGTGGCCTCGTCGTAGAGGCTGCCCGCGACCCCGTCGGGGTCGAAGGCGCCGGCGACCGGGTTCGTGCCCGGCTCCTCCAGGGTCCACAGCAGGTCGCCGGTGCCGGGGTCGTGCGCGGAGAGGGTCGAGGGCGCCTCGGACTGGGCCCAGCGCAGCAGCAGGACCTCCTCGCCTTCGGTCCCGTCCTCCCCCGCGTCCTCGCTGTCCTCTCCGTCCCCGGCGTCCTCGGAAGCGGACTCGCTCGCGGCTTCGGACTCGCTCGCGGACTCGGTCCCGGAGCCCGGCTCGGGAAGGGCGTAGAAGCCGATCACCTGCGGCGCGGGAACCGGGGATGAGGTGGGCAGGCCCAGGTCCTCGTCCTCGCCGTCGACCGTCCACAGTTCCTCGCCCGCGGTGTCGGCGTCGACGGAGCGGGCGTGCAGGACGGGACCGCCGGTGGCGAGCAGGACCAGGTCGTCCCGCGCGGCCACGGGCACGCCCAGGGCTGGCTCCTCGGGTTCCCCTCCGGCCCCGGGCTCCTCCGTCCCCTCGCCGGACCCGGACCCCCCGGATCCGGACTCCCCGGACCCTGACTCACCGTCGGCCCCGGAGGCCCCCTCCCCCTCCTCCGGTTCGGCCGGAGCCTCGAACTCGTAGTCCCACAGCTCGTCGCCCCCGCCGTCGAGCAGCGCGAACGCCCCGTGGGGCTCCTCGGCGGTCCATCCCTCGGGACGGCGCACGGAGAGGCCGTCGAGGTAGGCGTCGCCCTCCCGGGCCGGTTCCCACAGGCGCTCGCCGCGGGCGTCGAGGACGAACGGGCGGTTCTCGACGTCCGCCATGAGCAGCACCCGCTCGCCGTCGAGGTCGGTGCCGAAGCCGTCGAAGCGCGCCTCGCCCTCCCACAGGGTCTCGCCGGTGGCGGCGTCGTGCAGCAGGTGGCGGTCCTCGCTGCCGGAGCTGACGAGGAAGGCGTCACCGACCGGGCTGATCCGCACGCCGAGGGGGTCGGCGAAGATCTCGTGGACGTCGGCGGCGCCACCGTGCAGGTAGCGCAGCACCTCGCCCTCGATCCCGGGTGGCGCCTCCCCGCCGAACGCGGTGGGGACGGGGGCGGGCTCCTCCTCCGGAGGGGGCGCTGAGGGTTGCGGATCACCGGTGCACGCGGCGACCAGCAGCACCGCGAGGCCACAGGTGAGGGCCCGGGGCACCCGTGAGCGGCGCATGGACGGTTTCTCCCCACGAACGATGACGTTTACGGCAAATCCTAAGCCGCGCCGCGACGGGTGGACACAGGGAGAGCGAGTCGTTACAGCCATGGGACGTGGCGCGGACTCAGGGTTCCACCTCGACGACCGTGGTCCCCCGCACCTCGAACTCCGCCCTGCCGCCGGTCAGCTCGGCCAGGCGGACCCCGAATCCGGGCAGGTCGGCCTCGGGCAGGGCCACCTCGATACGGACCCTGTCGGCGTAGGCGACGTCGCGCACGGTCAGGGAGGAGTCGCGCAGGTCGCTCTCCAGGCGCCCGCCGAGCACGTAGTCGGCGAACACGTCCACGACGAGGAGCTCGCGGCGCTCCAGGACCCCCAGCTCGTCCACGGCGGCGGACACCGCGTTGCCGTAGGCGCGGATCAGTCCGCCCGCGCCGAGCTTGACCCCGCCGAAGTAGCGGGTGACCACGGCGACGGTGTCGGTGAGCTCCCGGCGCCGCAGCACCTCCAGCATGGGCAGCCCCGCGGTCCCGGAGGGCTCGCCGTCGTCGCTGGAGCGCTGGACGTCGCCCCGGTCTCCGAGCACGTAGGCGGTGCAGTTGTGGTTGGCGCCCCAGTGCTCCCTGCGGCGCCCGGCGATGAAGGCGCGGGCGGCGTCCTCGGTGTCCGCCCTGGCCAACGCACAGAGGAAGCGGGACCTGCGGATCTCCAGCTCGTACTCGCCGTCGCGTCTGATCGTTCGCATGTCGCCTGTTCGGCAGGGGTCGTGGTCGTCCACCAGTGTCCCACTGCGCGCGGTGCCGGGCCGCGCCGACAATGGGGGCATGGACGACTCCTCGATCGACGCCGCGCAGGCCCTCGCCGACCCCGTGCGCCGCAGGCTGTACGAGTACGTGGCGGCGGCGCACGGCGAGGTCAGCCGCGGACAGGCGGCGGACGCCCTCGGGATCCAGCGCACCCTGGCCGCGCACCACCTGGACCGGCTGGCCGACGCGGGCCTGCTGGAGGTGGCCCGCCGCAAGGTGAGCGGCCGTGAGGGGCCGGGGTCGGGCCGTCCGGCCAAGCTGTACCGGCGCGCGGACAGGGACCTGTCGCTGCACCTGCCGCCGAGGGACTACGAGCTGGCCGCGCACGTGCTGGCGGAGGCGGTGGAGCGGCACGGGGCCGAGGAGGCCCTGCACGCCGCCGCCCGCGAGGAGGGCCGCCGGATCGGGGCGGGGCACCGGGGGGAGGCTCTGGTGGACCTGCTGCGCGCCCGGGGCTACGAGCCCGAGGAGGGGGCCGCCCACGCCCCGGCGGACGGCTCCGTGCCGGAGGGGGCCGCGGAGGAGGGCGGCGACGTAAGGCTGCACAACTGCCCCTTCCACACCCTGGCGCACGCCTTCCCCCCGCTCGCCTGCGGGCTCAACCTGGAACTGCTGCGCGGACTGCTGGAGGGGAGCGGCGAGGACGGCGGGAGGGCCCGGATGGACGCCCGCCCGGGCCGGTGCTGCGTGGTGATTTCCAAAAACAATGAGCGTTGACATAGAAGCCCGGCCGTGGTGTGCTGTGTCCCGTGAACGAGACCTCCCCCTCCGGGTACCACCTGGCCCAGATCAACGTCGGCGTCCTCAAGGCCCCCCTCGACGACCCCTCCATGGCGGGTTTCGCCTCCCGCATCGACCCGATCAACGCACTGGCCGACAGCGCCCCCGGATTCGTGTGGCGGCTGGTCGAGGAGGGCAAGGAGGACGCCACCGGCCTGCGGCCCTTCGGCGGCGGCCTCCTGATCAACTACTCCGTCTGGCAGGACGTGGAGTCGCTGTGGAACTTCACCTACCGCAGTGAGCACCTGGAGCTGCTGCGCGGCCGCAGGGAGTGGTTCGAGCACCTGCGGGAGGCGTACCTGGCCCTGTGGTGGGTTCCCGGCGGTACGATCCCCACTGTCGAGGAGGCCGGAAGGCGTCTGGACCTGTTGCGCGCCGACGGCCCCACCCCCGAGGCCTTCACCCTCAGGTCGCCCTTCCCGCCCCCGGCAGATCGCGTTCCGCACGCCTAGTTATCCTTTGGGTACATTGGGTAGTCTTGCGGGCGACCGTTGAGAGCAACCGGGAGTTCCGTCATGCGCATCACACCGTTCGCCGTCGGCCTGGCCCTGACCGCGACCCTCGCCGCCGGATGCGCGCAGTCCGATCCCGCCGAGAGCGACGGCTCGACCTCCCCCGAATCCCCGCAGACCGACCCCACCGCCGCCCCCAGCGTGACCGCGTCGATCTTCCTGCCGCCCGGCGAGGGCGCGGGCGCCATCACCTACGACGAGACCGCCGTGCCCGAGGGCGCCACCTCCGACGTGCAGGTGCGCGTCCAGGACGGGCAGACCCACGTGCAGTTCACCGGTACCAGCCTGGAGGGGGGCCGCGACTTCGGCGCCCACGTGCACACCCAGCCCTGCGGCGACGACCCGGCGGACGCGGGCCCGCACTACCAGAACGAGGCCGACCCGGCCGCCACCGAGGACGAGCCCTCCAGCGACCCCGCCTACGCCAACCCCGAGAACGAGGTCTGGCTGGACTTCACCACCGACGAGGACGGCAACGCCCGCACGACCAGCACGGTGGACTGGGAGTTCCGCGAGGGCGAGGCCCGGTCCCTGGTGCTGCACGAGCACCACACCCACACCGGCGAGGGCGAGGCGGGCACCGCGGGCGACCGCCTGGCCTGCGTCAGCGTGGACTTCTGACGGCCTGACCGTGGCGCGGCCCC
The DNA here is from genome assembly GCA_000340945.1 of Nocardiopsis synnemataformans DSM 44143. GTDB lineage: Bacteria > Actinomycetota > Actinomycetes > Streptosporangiales > Streptosporangiaceae > Nocardiopsis > Nocardiopsis synnemataformans. Next base: position 5,079 of record ANAW01000027.1, read on the forward strand.
CGGATCGGTCCGCGAGCCGCGCCACGGCTCAGTCCGGGATCACCCGGCGCAGGAGGAGCCGCTCCCCCAGCGCCCACGCGCCGGAGGTCAGCAGGTACAGGCCTCCGGCCAGCGGCACGAACGCGGCGACCGCGACGGTCGTGAACTGCATGTAGGTCAGGAGCCCGGGGAGCTGGGGCTGGCCCGGGTTGGCCTCGGCGTTGGCCCGCATCACGGGCAGCATGAGGTAACGGCGGTTGGCCCAGGCCACGAGGGCGATCAGGACCAGGAGCGCGACGAACACGGGCGCCGCGGACGCCCCGCCCGCGCCGCCCAGCAGGGTCGCGCCCAGCTCGACGCCGCCGAAGGTGTGCGCGAGCATCGCCTCCTCGCCGCCTCCCGCGCCGATGAACACGCCGTAGAGGGCGATCATGACGGGGATCTGGGCGAGGGAGGGCAGGCAGCCCGCCAGCGGGGAGGTGCCCGCCTCGGTGTAGACCCGGCGCTGCTCGGCGACGAGCCTCTCGGGGTCCTCGCGGTGCCGGGCGGTGATCTCCGCCAGCCGCGGGGCCAGGCGCGCGCGGGCCTTCTCGGCGCGGACCTGCACCACCCCGAGGGGGACGAGCAGGAGGCGCACGATCACGGTCAGGGCCACGACGGCCAGTCCGGCGGCCGGGCCCCCGGTGAGGGGGGTGAGCAGTGAGGTGAGGGCGGAGAGGACGGTCGAGAGCAGGGTCATGGAGCCCGCACGGGGCGGGACGCGACGCGCACCCGGGGCGCGGCGCGGACGCACGCGCGCGGGGGTGCGTTGGAGAAGGGGTCAGCGAGCGGCCGGAAGGGCCGCGCCGGGTGCTCTGGGACGGGGGCGCCCCGCCGCGTCGGGGTCACACAGGGTGAGCACGGGCAGGCGGTCGGACCTGCGGCGCATCGCGTGCACCGCGCCCGCGGCGGCGTCGCGCGCCGGGCGGGCGCCGGTGCCGCGCAGGACGTACCAGGCGACGGTCGCGCCGACGGCGGCGACCAGCAGCGCCAGGGAGCCGGGGACCGGGAGGAGTTCGGCGGGGACGACGCCCAGCATGAGGAACTCGAAGAACGCGAGAAGGAGGCTCACGGCGCCCTCACCTCCCCGTTCCGGTAGAACCGCATTTTAGGGCATGTTCGGCGGACGCCCGCCCTGCCGCCCGACGCTCCGGCGTCGCCCGGCCGCGTCCCGGGGCGGGCGACGCCGACGGCCGACGGGCGCAGAAATCCGCCGACACTCCGCCTGGGCTCCTCTCGGTTCGCGTGAAGCTGTAGCTAAATGACACAGAGTAACCAACTCCGTGCTCGCCGGGCGCCCCGTGCGGGCCGGCAGAGAAGGGGAGTTACCGTGCCGATCCGCCCTGCGAACCTCGCCACCATGTCCGCCACCATCGCCGGAGCGATCGCCGGACTGTCGAGCAGACAGGACCAGTCTCCCCCGGTCCAGGTCACCTTCGAGTCCGGCTACCAGCAGACCGTGGAGAACGGGGGCTGCCGCACCCTCAAGACGGGGCAGGGGGGCGTCACCGGGATCTCCACGGAGAGCAAGGTCAAGTTCGCGCTCTTCGCGGGCACGAGCTGCCAGGGCAGCCGCGCGCTGGCCTCCGGGCACGGCTCGGTGAGCTTCGGCGACCCGGTCCTGGCGGGCGCCATCGTCATCGGCTGAGAGCCGGGACCGGCGCTCAGGTCCCCGCGGAGCCGCGGATCCCGGCGACTTCCGCGGGCAGGGCCTCCAGGACGTCCCCGGGCGAGCGCAGCACCGCACCCGCGACCGCGTGGCCCAGGCGCAGCCGCCGCTCCGCGGACAGGCCGTCGAGCAGACCGGACAGGAACCCGGCGGCGAACGCGTCGCCCGCGCCCACCGCCTCGACCACGTCCACCGGAGGGGACGGCACGAACACCGCGCCGTCGGAGTCGAAGCAGGTCGCGCCGTGCTCGGCGTCCTTGACCACCAGGACCGGCACCTCGGGCAGCACCGCCCGAACGTCCTCGGCCGCCGGGGTGCCCCACAGGCGCTCGGCCTCGTCCCGGCCCACGAAGACCACGTCGGCGCGGCGGGCCAGGTCGAGCAGCACCGGCGCGGCGGTCCTGGCCCCCCACAGGGCGGGCCGGTGGTTGACGTCGAAGGAGCGCAGCGCGCCGTTCCCGGTCCGCCGGTCCAGCAGGTGCTCCACGAGCGCGGCGGCGCGCGCCGACAGGGCCGGGGTGATGCCGGACAGGTGGACCGCGCGGGGATCGCGCGCCCACACCCGCTCGGCGTCGGCGGCCGACAGCGCGGAGGCGGCCGAACCGGCGCGGTAGTACAGCACGCCCGCGCCGCCGGGGCCGGTGTCCTTGACGTACAGGCCGGTGGGGCGCTCGGGGTCCACCTCCACGCCGGTCACGTCCGCGCCGCATCCGGCGACGGCACCGGTGACGATGCGGCCGAAGGGGTCGTCGCCGACGCGGCTGACCCAGGAGGAGGCGTGCCCCAGGGCCGCCAGGGCGACCGCCACGTTGGACTCCGCGCCGCCGGTGCCCAGCACCAGCTTCGTTCCGGCCGCGAGCGCCTCGGCCGAGGCGAGCACCGCCATGGTCTCGCCGACGCAGACGACGTCGGACCTGTTCGTCGGCTCGCTCCCCGTGGTGGTCGGGTGCTCGCTCATCGGCGGTTCCTCCGGACGGATCGGCCGGGCAGGCGGTCGGTGCGACGGCCGTCCCGGACGGTGAAGTTGCCCGACACGAGGACGTGGTGGATGCCCTGGGGGGCCAGGCGCGGTTCCTCGTAGGTGGCACGGGCGTCCACGGTGGCGGGGTCCAGGACCACCAGGTCGGCGACCGCACCGGCCTGGATGACGCCTCGGTCGGTGAGGCCGAGTCTACGCGCGGGACGGGAGGTGAGGTGGCGGACGCACTCCTCCAGCGTGAGCACGCCGAGTTCGCGCACGTAGTGGCCCAGGTAGCGGGGGAAGGTGCCCCAGCCGCGCGGGTGCGGCCTGGCGCCGACGAGGATGCCGTCGCTCCCGGCGGTGTGGGAGCTGTGCCGCATGATGGTGCGGATGTTCTCCTCGTTGCCCACCTGGAGCAGGCAGCCGCTGCGCAGCTCGTCGGCCACGAGCAGGTCCATGTAGAGGTCGCCGGGGAGGCGGCCGCGCGTGCGCGCGAGGTCGGCGACGGAGGATCCGACGGCCCAGGACAGCTCGGGGTCGGCGACGCCGGTGACGACGATGGCGCTCCAGTCCATGGGGACGCCGTGGTTGCCGTCGGTGCCCTCCTCCTCGATCTCGCGCAGGACGCGCGCGCGGGTGGGGGCGTCGCGCAGGCGCTCCAGGGTGGCGGCGGTGCCCCCGGTCTGCACCCAGCCGGGCAGCGGGGCGCCCAGGTGGGTGGCGCTGGCCCGGTAGGGGTAGCTGTCGAGGGTGACGTCGAGGCCGTAGCGGACGGTGGCCTCGTCGATGGCGTCCAGGACCTCGGGGGCGCGGCCCCGGTTCTGCGGGAAGTTGACGTGGCAGTGCGCCAGGTGCAGGGCGACCTGGGCGCGGCGCGCGGTCTCCAGGCACTCGCGGTAGGACTCCACGACCCGGGAGCCGTAGTTGCGGTGGTGGGGGCAGTAGTAGCCGCCCGCGGCGCGGACGGGTTCGAGGAGGGCGACGATCTCGTCGTCGGTGGCGTACATGCCGGGGGTGTAGGTCAGGCCGGTGGACAGTCCGTGCGCGCCGTCGGCCATGCCCTTGGCGACGATCCGCCGCATGCGGTCGAGTTCGTCGTCGGTGGGCGGGCGGTCCTCACCGCCCAGGACGGCCATGCGCACGTTGCCCTGGGGGACGAGGACGGCGGCGTTGACGGGGGCGCCCGCGTCGATCCGGTCGAGGTACTCGCCGACGGTGCGCCAGGAGTGGTCGAGGTCGGGCAGGCCGTTCCACGCGGCGAGCTGGGCGCGCAGCTCCCCCGCGGTGTCGTCGGTGACGGGGGCGTAGCCGAGCCCGTCCTGGCCCAGGACCTCCAGGGTGACGCCCTGGAGGGTCTTGGCCTCGTGCGCGGGGTCGGCGAGGACGGCCAGGTCCGAGTGGGAGTGCATGTCGACGAACCCCGGGGTGACCGCGAGTCCCTCCACGTCCACGACGGTGCCTGTGGTGCGCGCGCTGCCGGGTGGGACGATGTGGGCGACGCGGCCGTCGCGGAGGACGAGGTCGGCGCGGCGGGAGGGGCCGCCGGTGCCGTCGACCACCCGTCCGCCGGTGAGTACGGTCTCGGGATGCACTGTTCCTCCGTTCGACGTACCGGTCACTCCGGCGCGGCGCGCGGCCGACCGGTGTCCGGTGTGGCCAAGATACGCTGCCCGGAAGAAAATTGATAACTTTGTTGCCAGTAAGGCGCCCGTGAAACGGCACGGGCACCGGCGCGCGCACGCGCCGCCGGCGCAGACCAGCGAAGGAGTCCACGGATGTCCAAGAAGGCGGTCCGCACCGACAACGCCCCCGCTCCGGCCGGGGCGTACAGCCAGGGAGTGGTCGCGGGCGGGTTCCTGTACACCGCGGGCTTCGGCCCGCAGGAGCCCGAGACCGGCCACGTGGCCCCGACCGTGGGCGAGCAGACCGCCCAGGTGCTGGCCAACATCTCCGCCGTGCTGGCCGAGCACGGCCTGACGCTGGACGACGTCGTGAAGGCGACCGTCCACCTGGAGAACCTCAAGGCGGACTTCCCGGAGTTCAACGCCGTGTACGAGGAGCACTTCAGCGCCCCCTACCCCGTGCGCACCACCGTGGGTTCGGACCTGGCGAACATCCTCGTGGAGATCGACGTGGTGGCCAAGCTCCGGGACTGAGTCCCGACCGGTCGGCCGGAGCCCGCGCGGGCTCCGGCCGGTCAGGCCTCGCGGCGTGCGCGGACCACCAGGTCGTGCACGGTGTGGGTCTGCTCGCCCAGGACCGCCGTCCCGGTGCGGACCTCGTCGGCCAGCACGGTCCACTCCCCCCTGGGCAGGGCCGCCACCACCTCGTCGCCCTGGTGGAACAGGTCGGGGTCCGGCGGGCGCGGGACGCCCTCCTCCAGGTCGCGGGGGTGGTGGGCGACGACCAGGAGCTCTCCCCCGGGCGCCACCGCCGAGGCCAGCGCGGCGAAGAACTCCGCGCGCCAGCGCTTGCGCAGGTGCATGAACTGCGAGGTCACCAGGTCGAACGCGTTCTCGTCCGGGGACCAGCGGGTCACGTCCGCCCGCTGCCAGGTGATGCGGCCGGGCACGTCCCCGCCCCGCTCGCGGGCGTGGGCGGCGCCCCTGTCCAACGCCACGGTCGAGATGTCGAGCGCGGTCACCCGCCAGCCGCGTTCGGCCAGCCAGATCGCGTCGGCGCCCTCGCCGCTGCCCACGTCCAGTGCCCGTCCGGGCCCGAGGTCGGCCGTCTCGGCCACCAGGTGTCGGTTGGGCCTGCCGCTCCAGATCCGTTCGCGTGAGCGGTAGCGCTCGTTCCAGAAGTCCTCGCCCATCTCCTCGGGCAGGGAGTCCGCCGTGTGTTCACCGGTCATGTCGACCACCTCCGCGCCCCACTCTCCACGCGCGGCCCGCGGGGCGCGACGTTCTTTGCCGTCCTGGCAAAACGTGTCGTCCGCCCGGGTGGAGGGCACGCTGGGAGGGCTCGCCCGGAGGGACCGCTCGGAGTGGCCGCCCCGGGGTCACCGGCTCTCCGGCGCGTCCCCGTCCTCCTCGGCGAAGTCGTCCAGGCACAGGTCCAGCAGCGCCCGGATCCGCTCCGTGAGCCGTTCGCGGTCGAGCGCGCGCAGCGCCGTGGCCCCCTCGACCAGGCGCACCCGGCTCAGCCCCAGCATCACGGCCGAGAGCAGGGAGGCGTGCGCCCGGGCGTCGTCGCCGCCGAGGTAGACCGTCAGCGGGTCGATCATCGCGCTGGTGATCCGTCCCTGGTAGACCGCCTGGAGGTCGGGGTCGCCCGCGGAGTCGTCCAGGGCGCGCTGGAGCGCGGTGGCCTCACCGTGCAGGCGGCTCACCGCGTGCTCGGCCAGCCGCTGCGTGAGGGTGGCGGGTTCGCCCTCGATCAGCCCCGGGAAGACGCCGTCCTCGCGCAGGAGCTCGGTCAGCAGCCCGCTCTTGGCGCCGAAGTAGCGGTTGATGAGCGCGACGTTGACCCCCGCGTGCGCGGCGATCATCCTCGACGACACCGAGCCGTAGCCCTCGTTGGTGAACAGTTCCTTGGCGCTGGCGAGGATGCGGGCCCTGGTGGCCTCACGTCCCCGCGTCGGCCCGGGGCCGCCTCCGGTTTCGTCCGGACGGTCCATCTGCGTACCCCTTGGCGGCTGCGATCTGGCGGTCAGTACTCCAGGTTGACACCTCCGGAGAACCCGCGCATACCGAAACGTGCGGAGAGATATCGATTTGACAGGTCAACAGTGTTTACATATACCTGGGAGCAGGACGACGCCCCCGGCAGCACGCCGCGGGGCCTTTTGTGCGTCCGCGATCGGGGGGCTTGCGTGGAACAGTCGTTGCGTGGAGGAGCCGGGGCCGGGGACACTCCCCCGGGCGTCGGACCCCGAACAGTCCCGGGAGCGCAGACCTCCGATGATCCCCTCACCGAAACCCCTCTGAAGGACGCCCCGGCCGAGGACGTCCCCGTGGCGGAAGCCCCGGCCGGCTCCCCCGCCGACGGGATCCCCGAGCTGCCCTCGCGCCGCGTCGTGCGCCGCATCATGGTCGGCCTGGTCCTGGCCATGCTCACCTCGATGCTCACCAACTCCATCGTGGGCACCGCCCTGCCGACGATCATGGGCGAGCTGGGCGGCCAGGACCGCCTGGCCTGGGTCGCCACGGCGGCCCTGCTCACGATGACCGCCTCCACCCCCGTGTGGGGCAAGCTCTCCGACATCTGGGGCCGCAAGCTCCTCTTCCAGCTGGCCCTGGGCATCTTCATCGTGGCCTCGGTGGCCGCGGGCATGGCGCAGGACATCAACTGGCTGATCGCGGCCCGCGCCCTCCAGGGGCTGGGCGTCGGCGGGCTGGCCACGCTGCCCAACATCATCCTGGGAGACGTGGTCCCGCCCCGCGAGCGCGGCCGCTACAGCGGCCTCATCGGCATGGTGTTCGGGGTGTCCACCGTGCTGGGACCGCTGGTGGGCGGGTTCCTGGTGGACAGCCCGCTCGGCTGGCGGTGGTGCTTCCTCATCACCGTGCCGCTGGCCCTGTTCGCCTTCGTCGTCATCCAGTTCATGTTCAACATGCCCTTCGTCCCCCGCCAGAAGGCACCCGTGGACTGGCTGGGCGCCGGGCTGATCTTCAGCTCCGCGAGCACCCTGATCGTGCTGCTCAGCCTGGGCGGCACCCAGTTCCCGTGGAACTCGCCGCTGTCCTACACCCTGGGCACGGCGGCCGTCCTGCTCACGGCCGCGGCCGTGGTGGTCGAGCGGCGGGCGCGGGAGCCGATCATCCCGGCACGCCTTTTCAGTGACCGGACGTTCGTGCTGTCCTCGTTCGGGTCGGCCTGCGTCGGGATGATGATGTTCGGCCTGATCATCTACATGCCGCAGTACCTCCAGATGGTGCACGGCATGACGCCGACCGTGTCGGGCCTGATGACGCTGCCGCTGGTGGCGTCGTTCCTGGTCACCTCGATCGGCTCCGGCTACGCGGTGGGCGGCAGCGGCCGCTGGAAGGCCTACCCGGTCACCGGCATGGCCCTGTGCCTGGTCGGGTTCACCGCCCTCAGCCTGGCCCACCTGGACACCGGGTTGACCACGGTGATCGCGGGCCAGGCGATGGTCGGTCTGGGGCTGGGCCTGTGCATGCAGATCCTGCTGCTGGCGACGCAGAGCGCCCTGCCCGTGGCGGACATGGCGACGGGCACGGCCTCCGTCGTGTTCTTCCGCAACCTGGGCGGCGCCACCGGCGTGGCCGCGTTCGGCGCGGTGATGGTGGGGCGGCTCAACACCGAGCTGGCCCAGGCGTCGGCCGACGCGCGGGCGCGGGTAGCGGCGGACGCCGCCGCCGGGACCGACTCGGGCGCGCAGGAGCTGTCGGTCGGGCTGTCGGAGGCCGCCGAGGCCGCGCAGGGCTCCCCCGAACTGGTGCACTCGCTGCCGGAGCCGGTCCGCGAGGTGATCGTGGGCGCCTTCGACCACGCCATGCAGGGCGTGTTCCTGGCCGGGATCCCGATCGCCGTGATCGGGCTGGTCGCCGTGGCGTTCATGCGGGGCGTGCCGCTGAGCGGGGGCTCGGCCGCCAAGCGCTGACGCCCGCGGGGATCACAGGTAGCGGCGGAAGCCCTCGGCGGAGCTGTCGAAGCCCAGCGCCGCGTGGAACCGGTGGACGTCCTGCCCGTTCTCGTGCGACAGCAGTTCCACCTTGTAGCACCCGGCCCGCGTGGCGCGGTCGAGCGCGTCCTCCATGAGCGCCCGGCCGATGCCGCGCCCCCGGGTCAGGGGGTCGACCACGAGGTTGTCCACCACGGCCCAGGGCTGGGCGTCGTGGGTCAGGTTGGCCACGACCAGCAGGTCCAGGGTGCCGATGATCTGACCGCGCTGCTCGGCGACGAGGATCGTGCGGTCGGGGTCGTTCTCCATCCGCGTCCAGGCGCGCACGGCGGCGGAGGACATGCGAACGTGCGCGCTCTGCGCGTGGGTGGTGTCGCCGAGTTCCCTGAGAAGACGCAGAATCGCACCGAGGTCCGACCGGATGGCCGCGCGGATAATCATGGCTGTCGGCATCGTAGCCGACAGCCTGCGACAAGGCGGACGTCACCCTACATCCGACCACAAAACGCCGGGGGCGGGGACGTGGTCCCCACCCCCGGATCGCGTTCCGGGGCGGCGCGCCGCTCGGGGGTGTCGCGGACCCGGAGAGGGCTGGCCGGGGAGGGCTCCCCGGGCGCTCCCGTCCGTGCGGACGCGGAGCCCGCGGAGTCAGGGCTTGCGGATGACCCGGACGCCGTCGTCGCCCTTGGGCGGCTGGTTGTGGCCGGACTCCGGGTGGCGGTAGACACCGGTGATGCCCGGATCGCCGCCCGGCTCCTGGTCCTTCTGGCCCTGCTGCGGGCCGGACTGCGACTGCTGCGGGCCCGCGTGGCCCTGCTGCGGACCGGACTGCGGCTTCTGGCCGCCCTCGGGGGCGGGACCGGTGAAGCGGGCGCCCTGCGGAGGACGGGGAGCCGACTGGGCCGGGTCCTTCGGGGAGGAGGCTCCCGCCGGGTCCTGACCGGTCTGCTCCGGCTTGGCCACCGGCCTGATGCGCACGGTCGCCTCGTCCGGCTGCTGGAGGGGAGGCAGCTTGGTGGTGGCCTCGTCCTTGCCCTCGGGCGCGGCCGGGGCCGGCTTGGCCGGGGAGGGAGCGGCCGCCTCGGGGCGGGGCTGCGGCCGGGAGGGCTCCGCGGAGCGCTCGGGGGCCTTGGCCGCCACGGCGGGCTTGGCCGGGACCGGCTTGACCGGGGTCGGGGAGGGAGCGGGGGCCACCTCGTCGCGGGACAGCCCGCTCTCCAGCGCGCCCGCCTTGTCCTCGGCCGCGACCAGGTCGGCCAAGGTCGAGTGCATGTCCTTGAGGCGGCGCAGCGCCTCGGCGTGCGTGGCGGTGAGCGTGGCGAGCCTGCGGTCCGCGGTGTCGTGGATCTTCTTCGCTCGCGCCTCGGCCTCGTTCAGGCGGCGCTCGCCCTCCTGCTTGGCCTGGTCCCGGAGCTGGTCGGCCTCCTTCTTGGCGCTGTCGACCATCGAGTGGGCGTCCGAGCGCGCGGAGGAGAGGATCCGCTCGGCGTGCTCCTCGGCGTCCTTGCGGTACTTGGCGATCTCCTCCTGGGCCTTCTTCTCGGCCTCCTTCACCTCGGACTCGACCCTGGAGCGGCGCTCCTGGGCCTCCTCCTCGGCGATGCGCAGGATCTCGGCCATGCGCTCGCTGATCTGCTCGTGCTCCGGCTTGACCTGCGCCTTCTCACGAGCGATGGCGAGGTCGCGCTTGTACTGCTCCAGCTCGTCGTCCAGCCGCTGGAGGCGCTCGCGGAGGCTCTTGATCTGGTTGTCCGTCCGCACGAAGTAGTCGTCGACGTGCGCCTTGTCGTAGCCGCCCTTGCGCACCGTCGGAAACCTGTCCTGCTGGAGTCCGCCGCCCGGCAACATATCGCTCATGAGCCCTTCATGTCCTTACACCGTTGTGACTGTACGACGCAGAAGGTGCGAGTTGACCCGTACCCATTGTCACTACGACACCCGTCGGGTCCCGTTAGCGACATACGCCCGATAGTGCCCTTTTCTGCATACCGGCCCGGCCGCCTGGGGGCACCGGTCGGGAGCGGAGCGTAACGCCGTGGACACCGTCCAGGCGACCAAGGTAGACACGCGCGGCGCGGCCGCGTCAAGATCCCCGACCGGCACATCGCCGTGCGGACCCCGGTCACGTTCTTACTAAGGTATGCGCGATCATCCCCGTACGGGGGCAGAGCGGTCAACTTCCCGCTGATCCGCCCCCTCACGGCGGAGACGGGACACGGCGGTACGAGACGCAGGGAGGGCCACGAGATGGACAACGGCCGCACGGAAGGCGGGCTCGCGGGGCCGCGCGTGGGCGGGGCGGACTTCGGACGACCGGAGGTCCACCCGAGCGCGTGGATCGCGCCCGGCGCGGTGGTGGTCGGCCGCGTGCGCCTGGGCGCCCAGAGCAGCGTCTGGTACGGGTCGGTGCTGCGCGCCGACACCGAGGACGTGGTCGTCGGTGACCGGGTCAACATCCAGGACCAGTGCGGCCTGCACTCCGACCCCGGGGAGCCCGTGGTCCTGCACGACGACGTGAGCCTGGGACACAAGGCGATGGTGCACGGCGCGGTCGTGGAGGAGGGCGCGCTCATCGGCATCGGCGCCATCGTCCTGGGCGGCGCCCGCGTCGGCCGGGGCGCCCTGGTCGCGGCGGGCTCCCTCGTGCCGCCGGGCAAGACCGTCCCGCCGGACACGCTGTGGGCGGGAGTGCCCGGCAAGGTGGTGCGGGAGCTCAACGACAACGACCGGCTGGTGCTCCAGCACACCCCGGCCCACTATGCGGCGCTCGCCGCCCAGCACCAGGACGTCACCTGGGCCTAGGGAAGGGCTCACACCGCGGGGATCCGGCCTCCAGTACCAGGACGTCACCCGTGCCCAGGGCCGACCGGAAATATTGCCCGTGTGATGCGTGGGACCCTGACCTGCGATGATCTTGTACCTGTGGCGAAGCTCGGGCGCCGACATCGGCCGTAGGTACAAGATCACGCCGGACGGGGACGAAAGTCGTACCCGGGGCGCCGGCGCGGTGGCCCGAAAGCACCGCGCCCGCCCGGTCGGGGCCTCCTCCTGGCTAACCCGGGTGACTCCGCCGCCTGGTCCTCACGGGTCATGCGCACCGGCCTCCCCCGCGCGTAGCCTGGTACTCCTCACGCCCGCGTGGGCACGGACCCGTCGCACCCGTACCCACGGCACTCCGGCGCGGGGTGTCCCGTCCTGTCGCGACACCGTTGTCCCAGGGGGTGAGCTCACGTGAACGACAGCCTCGACCTGCACGACCACCTCCACGACCACGTCGCGCTGGACGAGATCGAACTGTACGCCGAGGTGCTCATCGCGGTGGCCGACGCCGACCGCCCGCTCAGCCCCGCGGAGATCGACCGGGTGCTCGGGCTGTCCGAGGCCCCCGCGGCCCCCGCCGAACCGCTCCGCTCCGCCGGCCCCCTCCCCGGCGACGGCCCCGGTGCCGCCGCCGGGACGCCACACGTGCCCGGCCCCGCCCCCGAGCGGCCTCCCCGCGCGGCGGGGCCCGTACCCGGCCCCGCCGAACCGCGCGACGAGGACCCCGGGACGCGGCGCGCGTGGTCCACCGATCCGCTCCCGGCCGGGTACCGGCTGCCGCCCACGGTGCTGCCCGCGCCCCGCGACGTGCCCGAGCCCCACCTCCTGTGGTCCCCGCTGCCCCTCGCCCCCTGGCACGTCTGAGGCCGCCCGACTCCGCGCGCCCAGGACTGGGTAGTGCTTCTGTGGACCCCGTCCCCCGGGAACCCCCCGACAGCACACAGGAGCCCCTGATGCCACCAGGACCGGACAGGCCGGACCGCGGCGACCGACACCGCGTCGGCCCCCGCCCCCGCACCGACGGCCGCGAGCCCGACAACGCCCGTCGGGTCACCCTCACCATCGCCCTCGTCGTGACCTTCGCCTTCCTGCTGGCCACCGCGGCCGGACTCGGCTGGTTCCTCTCCGACGGCGGACCGCTGTCCGGTTCGGGCTCGGAGTCCGCCGAGGAGCGCGGCGACGCGGCCAATGGCGGCGGCACGGGGGAGAGCGGCAGCGGTGGAAGCGACGCGGGGGAGGCGGAGGGCGCCCCGCAGGACCCGGCCGACGGCGGCGGGGACACCGGCGCGGACTCCCCCGCCGGGTTGGCCTACGAGCTGCCCGGTGAGGAGTGGCGCAGGCTCGGCGAAGGGGAGGTCCCCTCGGAGTACTCCTCCTACGCGGTCCTCGGCCCGGCCGAGGACCCGGACGCGGTCATCGTCACCGGCACCGAGGAACTCGGTTCGGTGGAGCCGATCGCGGTGGCCGGGGTGCGCCTGGCCGTGGACATGGCGGCCGACCTGGCCGCCGAGGGCGGCGTGTGGGCCGAGCCCTCCGGCGAGACCGACGTGGACGGGCTGCCCGCCTTCGGGGCGACCATGGGCAGCGACTCGGGGGACACCTACGGCCGCTTCGTGATCGTGGAGACGGACGAGGGCCGGGGCGCGTTCATGCTCGGCGTCAACACCGGAGGCGGGGACGGCGCCACCGAGGACATCGACGCGGCCTTCGCCTCGGTGGGCACGCGCTGAGCCGGGGCGTCAGAGCGGCAGGACCGCGCGGAGCAGGAAGCCTCCCTCCGGGGTGCGGGCCGCGGAGAGGGTGCCGCCGCCCATGGCGACCCGCTCGGACAGACCGGCGAGCCCGTTGCCCGACTCCCTCCCGTCCTGGCCGCCGCCCCGGGCGCGGTCGTTGAACACCTCCACCACGAGCGTCCGGGGACCCACGGCGCTGTCACGGGTGAGGGTGAAGCCGATCTGGCACTCGTGGGCGTCGCTGTGCCGCAGGACGTTCGTGCCGCCCTCGCGCACCACCCAGGCGGCGAGCGCCGCTGTCCGCGGCGGCAGGTCCAGCCCCTCCAGCCCGGTGGTGACCGTCCTGGTGCCCCCCGCGTCGAGCACCGCGCGGACGGCCTCCGTCTCCCCCACCAGGTCGACCTCCCGGTAGCCGCTGACCGCCGACCTCACCTGCTGGAGCGCCTGTCTGGCGAGCACCTGCACCTCCGCCATCTCCGCGGCGGCCCGGTCGGGCGCCCGGTCCACGAGCCGTCCGGCCAACTGGGCCTTGACCGCGAGCGCGGAGAGGCTGTGCCCGAGCAGGTCGTGCATGTCGCGGGCGAAGCGGAGCCGCTCCTCGCTCACCGCGAGCTGGGCGCGGGCCCGCTGTCCGGCGACGGCCTCGCGGCTGATGTCCCACAGCCACATCATGGAGAGCGAGCCCGCGGCGAACATCAGCCCGCAGAAGACCATCCCAAGCCACACCAGCAGGTAGAGGAACGGCTGGAACTCCGTCTCGAACCCGTAGAACGGGACCACGAGCCAGGGCAGCACCAGCAGGGCGGCGGTGACGTAGGCGCTGCGCCTGCGCGGGGCGAGGAAGACCCCGGTCCCCCACCACGCGGCCAGGAAGAACACGGTGTTGATCGGCTCCTGGATGCACAGGGCGGCCACGGCGAGCAGGCCGAGCGAGGTCCAGTAGGCGCGCGGGTCCGGCTCCCGCCTGCCGTCCAGCCTGGCCCGCAGCATCACGATCAGCAGCACGGCGATCGGCACGGAGACGACCACCCCGACCAGGGAACGCCACAGGGGCCAGTCCGACGCCGCGGCCGTGATGACGTCGAGCAGGGGCATCCCCACGACGAGCAGTGAGGTGAAGCCCACCGAGACGATGACGATGCGCCGGGCGAAGCGGACCCTGCGGTCGCCCTCCCGGTCGGAGGCGGTGTACTCGGCGGGGAACGCGCCGTGGTCGCTCAACGTGGCTCCTCGGTGTGGTGGACCCCGTCGGGCAGCGGGAGAACGGCTCTGAGCAGGAAACCGCCGTCGTCCGTACGGGTCGCCGACAGTGTGCCACCTTCGCGTGAGACGCGTTGGGAGAGCCCGGCCAGGCCGCTGGCCGAGGCCGCGCCGTCCTCCGGGCCGCCGCGCGCGCGGTCGTTGGACACCTCCACCACGAGGGACCTCCCACGGTGCCCGGCGTCCCCGTCCACGGAGAAGGAGATCCGGCAGCGGCGGGCGTCGCTGTGCCGCAGGACGTTGGTGGCCCCCTCGCGCACCACCCAGGCGGCGAGTCCGGCCGCGGCCGGGAACCGCTCCGGGACCGCCGTTCCGGTGACGACGGTCTCGGTGCCGTTGGCGCGCAGGACCGCGCCGACCGACTCCACCTCCCCGGCCAGGTCTATGCCCCGGTAGCCGCTGACCGCCGACCTCACCTGCTGGAGCACCCGGCGGGCCAGTTCGTGCACCTCGTTGATCTCGGCCGCGGAGCGCACCGGATCGCTCTCCAGCAGCAGTTCGGCCCGCCCGGCCCTGGCCGCGAGCGTGGTCAGGCCCTGTCCGATCACGCCCTGCATGTCGTGGGCGAAGCGGAGCCGCTCCTGGCTCACCGCCAGCCGGGCGCGGGCCCGCTGCCCCTCCAGCGCCTCGTGGGTGATGTCCCACAGCCCGATGAGGGCCAGGCAGCAGGAGGAGACCATCAGGGTCCAGACGACGGCGGTCAGCCACATGACCACCGTCATCACGGGGGGCGGGTCCAGGGGTGTGGCCAGGACGTACGCCCACGGCAGCACCAGCAGGGCGAGGGTGACGCGGACGGAGCGCCGCCGGGGCGCCACCAGGACCGCCATCCCCCACCAGCTCGCGCAGACGAAGAAGACGTTGTAGGGAAGCTGCACGAAGGCGCACACCAGGGCGAGCAGGGCGAGCGAGCCCCAGTAGAGCCGGGGGTCGGCGACCCTTCTCCCGTCCACCCGGGCCCGGACCATCCAGAAGCCCGCCGCTCCGCAGGGCAGGGCGAACACGAGGGCCACGGCGCAGCGCCAGAGCTCGACCCGGTCGGGCGCGTCTCCGCGCTGGACGAACGCGAAGGCGGCGAGCTCGCTGAGCACCTGGCTGGGCACGAACAGCGCGAGCGCCGCCATCGACCACAGGATGAACCGCCGGGAGGTCCGGAGCCTGCGGACGAAACGGGTGCTGCGGCCCCCTCCCGCACCGGGGCCGGGAAGGCCCGAGGCGTCCACCGGACCCGGGTCCCCGGGCACCGCCGTGACCGTGCCGTCGCGCTCCACCGGGACCTCCCCTCCGCGACCTCCACCGGCCGCACACACCAACCGTAGAAGCCGCCGACCCCCTCCGAACGGTTGTCCACAGGCCTTTCCGCGCGTTCACGGAAAAGGCCGGGGCAGGCCGTCCGTCCCCGGCCTCCCCGGCGCTCCCGCACCCGCCGTCGCCCCGGGGCGTGTCCGCCGGACACGCCCTACGGCTGGGGGGGGGGCCCCCCCAAGGAGGNTAGCGGCGCACCAGCAGCGCCAGCACCGCGATCCAGGCCAGCATGATCCCGATGGAGGGCAGGGCCGCGACCCACAGGGCGAGGCTGCCCTTCTCCTGT
This sequence comes from Nocardiopsis synnemataformans DSM 44143, assembly GCA_000340945.1. Taxonomy (GTDB): domain Bacteria; phylum Actinomycetota; class Actinomycetes; order Streptosporangiales; family Streptosporangiaceae; genus Nocardiopsis; species Nocardiopsis synnemataformans. The sequence continues at coordinate 20,718 of ANAW01000027.1, forward strand.
CCGTCCCCGAAGCCCCGGAAGGCGTCGTAGCCGGAGTAGGCGGTCTGCGCCATCTCCCCCGCGGGGACGGACGGTACGAAGCCGACGATCACGCGGGCGCCCTCCGGCAGGAACTCCAGCGGGATGAGGCCGCCGCCCAGGAACAGCAGGACCATCATGGGCAGCATCGAGATCATCTGCGCGGACTCGGCGTTGCGGACGATCGGGGTGATGAGCAGTCCCAGCAGGGAGAACATGACGGAGCTGAGGACGACGGCGACGACGAGCATCAGCGGGTCCCGGGGCAGGCTGCCGAAGAAGGCGAGGACCAGGGCGGCCACCACCACCGTGATGGCCAGGGAGAAGGCCACCACGGCCGCGATGACGCCGCCGAAGACCGCCAGCTGGGGCACCCCGCTGACCCGCAGCCGCTTGAGGACCAGCGACTCCCTCCGCGCGGTGAACACGTTGGAGGGGTGGCCGACGCCCAGGATGAGCCCGATGGAGCCGATGGTGGCGACCATGGCCATCTGCCCCGTCCCGAAGCCGGGGACGACCTCGTCGTCGGGGAGGTTCGTGGTCATGAAGGCGAAGAACAGCGGCAGGGCCAGGTACATCCAGGCGGTCTTGTACCGCACGAACAGGGTGAACTCGGTCCGGGCCAGCCGCAGGGCCTGCCTGGTCCAGCTGACGGTGGGCCTGGGGCGGACGCCGGTGGCGTCAGCGGCGGGGGCGGCGGTGCTCGCGGTCATGGCGGTGTCTCCTCGAAGGGGTCTGCGGGGCGGGGGTGCGACGCGCGACGGCGCGCGTCAGACCAGGTCGGCGGCGCCGTCGGCGACCCGGAGGAACACGTCCTCCAGGGAGGCGCTGCGCACCTGGAGGCTGCGCAGGACCGTGCCGTTCTCCACGGCCCAGGACATGAGCGCGGCCACCGCGTGGTGCGCCCGCTCCTCGACGTCCCCCCGCTTGACCGTGTAGGTGGCCCACAGCGCCTGGCCGCGCGTCTCCACGGAGACCTCCGCGCCCTCGACGCCGGGCAGGTCCGCGGTGCGCACGTTCGGGGGCAGCACGAAGCTCACGCGGTCGCCCCAGCCCGCGAGGACGTCCTGGATCGTCCCCTCCACGCGGACCTCGCCGCGGTGCATGATCGCCAGCCGGTCGGCGAGCCGCTCGGCCTCCTCCAGGTAGTGCGTGGTGAGGAGGACCGCCACGCCCTCCCGCTTGAGGTCGTTGACGATGCGCCAGGTCTCGATGCGGCCCTCGGCGTCCATGCCGGTGGTGGGCTCGTCCAGGTACAGGACCTCGGGCCTGGTCAGCAGTGCCAGCGCCAGGTCCAGGCGGCGCTTCTGCCCTCCGGACAGCTGGCGGACCGCGACCCCGCGCTTGTCGGCGAGGCCGACCAGCTCCAGCGTCTCGTCCGTGTCCCGGGGCGCGGCGGCGAGGTCGCGGGCCAGGTGCATGGTCTCGGCGACGCTCAGGTCCTCCAGCAGGCCGCTGCCCTGGAGGACGGCGTTGGTGCGCTCCCGTACTCCGACGGGCTGGCCGTAGGGGTCGAGACCGAAGACCCGGACACTGCCGGAGCTGGGGCGGCGGAAGCCCTCCATCGTCTCGATGGTGGTGGTCTTGCCCGCGCCGTTGGTCCCGAGGAGGGCGAAGAGCTCTCCGGGGTGGATCTCGAAGGAGACCCCCTTGACCGCCTCGAAGTCGCCGTAGTGCTGGTGCAGGTCGCGGACGACCACCGCCGGGCCGGTGGCGTCCTGTCGGTCGGAGCCGGTCGCTGCGGTGCTCGCTGTCGTCGTCATGCCCCCCAGGTTCCCGCGAAACGGTTCACCCGGAACAGACACCGTTATCACCGGCCGCACGGGGGAACCTACCGGCGCGCGCACTGACAAATGTCATCGGCGCGCTGCGGAGGCCGCTCATCCGCGGTCGTGGCGGCGTCCCCCGCGTCCATGGGTCGCGTACGCCTTCCGGCGACCGCTCATCCGCGGTCGTAGCCCTGGGGGACGGGGTGTCCGGCCAGCCGGTGCACCTGGACGGCGACGTCGTCGGGGGTGCGCGCCGGGCGGGTGAAGGGCAGGTGCACGTCGTGGTGACCCCGTCCGGTCTCCACTCGCAGCCGCAGCCCGAGGCGGTCCACGCCCAGGGGCCGGGGCCGACCGCCGCGCGGAGCGCCGGGAGCGGCGGCCAGCAGGTCGCCCACCAGGTCGGGGTGGTCCTCGTCGAGGTGGCGCAGCCAGGGCGCCTCCCAGAGGCAGAACGGGTCGGGGCGCGCGGCGGCCAGTTCGGCCGGACCGAGCACGTGGGCCCCGTCGTGGTCGGACTGGACCACCAGGGCGGTGCGCAGGACCACCATCGTCAGGCCGTGGCCGATCTCCAGCAGCCGGTCGTCGGTGGCGGCTTCGGGCAGCCGGGCCGCGCGGACGCGGGCGGCGGAGTGCTCCAGCGCCTCCACGGCGCCGCTCACCCACAGCACCGCCCGCACCCTGTCGCGCATCAGCACGGGCGACAGGTCGGTGAACTCCGCCATCACCACGGGACCCTCGGAGCGGGGGGCCGTGAGCGGATGCCCGTCGGGCAGCAGGAGGCTCACGGCGCCGTCGGTGTGCACGTGGCAGGGGGCGTCCTCCAGGTGCACGTCCCCCGCCTCGCCGAGCCGGTCCGAGGCCGCCGCCACGGTCACCGGGCCGCAGCGGGCCAGGGTGGAACGGGCACGATCGGCGGGAGGGGGAACGGGGGCGTTCACGGGCGACCACCTCAGATAGAAGACAGTCAGGTAAGGCTAACCTAATCACACCTCCTTCGGAAGCCCCTCCCCGGCGCCCCGTCCACGGAGGCGGTACGGTCGCGCGGTAGGAGGGGGAGGAGCGGCCATGAGCGACCACGAGGTCATCGCGGTGGAGCTGTCGGCCGGGCCGCACCGCGCCCGGGAGGCGGTCGCCGGGGTCTCCGCCTTCCTGGTGGAATCCCGTCTGGTGGTCCCCGCTCCCGCGGACCGTCCCGACTGGTGCCCGCCCCTCCTGCCCGGACCCGGGTTCGGCTCCGTCTGCCCCGACGCGTTCGCGCCCACCGGCCCCTACTCCGACGCGGGCGTGGACGTGCGCGCCGAGTGGGGCGTGTACCACCCGGGCGAGGACGTCGAGGAACCGGTGTGCCCGCGCTGCGGCGCGGCGGTGCCCGGCGACTACCTCCGGCTGGTCGGCCGCTGGGACCGGGACCGCTCCGAACCGGTCGTCGCCTGCGGCCGGTGCGCGGCCAGCGCGCCCCTCGGTGACTGGGACGGGGACCTTGCCTGCCAGGCGGGCCACCTCGCGGTCGTCTTCCGCCAGGTCTCGGAGGTCGAGCAGGAGTTCCTCGACGACCTGGCCGCCCGACTGGGGCCCCGGACGCGGGTCGTCCACCACCACGGGTGAGCCGCGGACCGGCCGGGCCGCACCGACGGCGCGGACGGTTCCGGCACGGGACGCCTACCCGCGCGTGACCGCCGCGACCGCCGCCTCCACAGCGGCGCGCTGGGCGTCCAGCGGGGCGCCCGGGGGCTGGCGGACGGCGCTGAGCCAGATCCCGTCCACCAGGACCAGCAGGAGTTCCACCAGGGCGTCAGGATCCTGCCCGGGGGCCAGCTCCCCCTGTTCGCCCGCCCAGCCGACGGCGGCGCGCAGAGCGGCGCGGGCCCGGACGTCGAACCCGGCGAGGACCTCCGCGAACTCGGCGTCCACGGCCGCGCGGGCGTAGAACGCCGACCAGACGCGGGCCTCGGCGCGGCGGTCGTCGTCGGTCGGCAGCAGGTCGGTGAGCACCTGCCGCAACCCCTCGGCGAAGGACAGCCGCCCCGGACCGATCCGCACCCGGGACAGCCGCGCGGAGACCGCGTCGACGACCTCGTGCATGGCGAAGAGGAGAAGCGCCTCCTTGGTCCCGAAGTCGCGCTGGACGGCTCCGACGGAGAGCCCGGCCTCGGACGCCACGGTGCGGATGCTGACGCCCTCCAGGCCCTCGCGGGCGGCGATCCGGTGCAGGGCGGCGGCCACCTGTCGGCGGCGTCCGTCCTTGTCCACGTACCTGGGCACGGCCACATTCTGACACACTCCCCGTTCTGATACGTTCGTATCGATACGGTTGTATCGAGAGAGTTCTCGAAGGGGAGACCATGGACCGACGGAACCGCGCCGCCGCGGCCGCCCGCTGGCTGGCGACCGCCCTCGCGGGCACGACCGCGCTTCTCGGCGCGGGTGCGACCGCGCTCGTCCTGCTGCCGCCGCCCTCCTGGGACGCGTGGCAGTACGGACTGCTGGTACTGGAGTTCAGCCTGGTGTTCGCCGCCCTGGCCGCCTTCGGCCTGGTTCTGGCCCTGCTCGCGGCGGGGAGGCCCCGGCCGCGCTCCCGGAAGAGCGCCGAACGGAGTCCGGGCGCGCGGAGCACGGGAGCGGTGTGGCGACGGCGCCTCGCCGCGGCGGGCGCCGCGGGCNNCCGCGCTCGTCCCGCCCGCGGCGGTCTGGTCCGCCGCCCGCGCGGAGGGCGCCCGGCTCGACCTCGGCGAGTACGCCGCCGGACTCGCCACCAGCGCCGACCGCGCACCCGAGACCCGCGTCTACCTGAGCACCGGCGGGTCAGCGGTCGGGGACGCCTCGGACCCGCAGGACCTGGAGGTGGACGTGTGGGAGCCCGCGGAACGGGAGGAGGCCCCGCTGCCGATCGTGGTGAACGTCCACGGAGGCGCGGAGGACCTGCCGCAGAGCCTCCTCCCCCGCTGGGACGAGTGGCTGGCCGACAGCGGGCACGTGGTGTTCGACGTCGACTACCGCTACTTCCCCGACGGCGACTGGTCGGTGCCGGTCTCCGACGTCAAGTGCGCGATCGGCTGGGCCCGCGAGCACGCCGCGGAGTACGGGGCCGACCCCGGCCGGGTCGCCGTCACCGGCCAGTCGGCGGGCGGCCTGCTCGCCCTCCTGGCCGGGTACAGCTCGGACGAGGAGATCCCCCCGAGCTGCGACGTGCCCGACACCGGCGTCGACGCGGTCGTGGCCTGGTACTCGGTGGCGGACGGGACCGCCGGGGCGCCCGAGGCGCCCTGGCGGCAGCGGAACTCCCCGATGGGCGAGGAACTCCTGGAGGAGAGCGAGCGCATGATGGGCGGGTCCGTGGAGGAACTGCCCGAGGAGTACGCGATGAGTTCACCCATCACGTACGTCTCGCCGGAGGTTCCGCCCACCCTGCTGATCACGCCCGGCCACGACCTGTTCCTGGGCCCGGAGGACAACCGCCGCCTCGCCGCCCGGCTCGACGCGGCCGGGGTGCCGCACCGGCTCCTGGAGATCCCCTGGACGGAGCACATGTTCGACCTCAACTGGGGAGGGTTCGCCAGCCAGGTCACCCGGCACGTCCTGGACGGATTCCTCGGCGAACACCTCGCCCCCTCGCCGTGAGCGGCTCCGTCTCCCCCTTGTGAGCGGGGCCCCGCCCCTCGCCGGGAGCGGTCGCGGTCCGGGGCGCGGAGGCGGCGGGACGGGTGCGCGCCGGACCGCCGGTGAACGGCGGAGGGGCCGGGGCGCCGACCGCACGGTCGGCGCCCCGGCCCCTCTCCGGACCCGCTGCCCCCGCAGGGGCCCTCGCGTCAGCTCTGGGCGTCGGCGGTCTCGGCCTCCCCCTGAGGAGCCTCCCGGACCGAACGCAGCAGCAGCTGGGAGACGTCCACGACCTCCAGCGTCTCCTTCGCCTCGCCCTGCGACTTCTTCTCGTTGATCGCGTCGCCGAGCATGACCTGGCAGAACGGGCACGCGGTGGAGACGGTGTCGGGGTTGGTGGTCAGCGCCTCGTCCACCCGCTCGGTGTTGATGCGCTTGCCGATCCGCTCCTCCATCCACATGCGGGCACCACCGGCGCCGCAGCAGAAGCCCCGCTCCTTGTGGCGGTGCATCTCCTGCGTCTTGACACCCGGCACCTGCGCCATGATGTCGCGCGGCGGCGTGTACACCTTGTTGTGGCGGCCCAGGAAGCAGGGGTCGTGGTAGGTGATGTTCTCCTCCACGGAGTTGACCGGCGTGAGCCTGCCCTCCTCCACGAGCTTGGCCAGCAGCTGGCTGTGGTGCACGACCTCGTAGGTGCCGCCGAGCTGCGGGTACTCGTTGGCGAGGGTGTTGAAGCAGTGCGGGCAGCTGGCCACGATCTTGGTGACACCGGCCTCGTTCAGCGTCTCCACGTTCTGCTGGGCGAGCATCTGGAAGACGTACTCCATGCCCAGGCGGCGCGCGGGGTCACCGGTGCAGGCCTCCATGCCGCCCAGGACGGCGAACTTCACGCCCGCCATGTCGAGCAGCTCGGCGATGGCCTTGGTGGTCTTCTTGGCGCGGTCCTCCAGGGCACCGGCGCAGCCGACCCAGAACAGGTACTCGGTGCCCTCGGGCAGCTTGTCCTCGACGACCTGGACCTCGACCGGGTTCTCCTCCCGGGAGGCCAGCTCCTCGATCCAGTCCATGCGCCGGTCCTCGGCCATGCCCCACGGGTTGGCCTTGTTCTCCAGGTTCTTGAGGAGCGTGTTGGCCTCGGACGGGAAGTTGGACTCGACCATCACCTGGTAGCGGCGCATGTCGAGGATGTGGTCGATGTGCTCGATGTCGACCGGGCACTGCTCGACGCAGGCGCCGCAGTTGGTGCAGGCCCACAGCTCGTCGGGATGGATGACGCCGTTCTCCTCCTCGGTGCCGACCAGCGGCCGGTTGAGGAGGGCGAGGACGTCCACGCCCGCGTGGCTCTCGTCGGGCTTCTCGGCGAGGGTCTCCTCGGTGATGCCCTGGAGCAGGTACGGGGCCTTCTCGTAGGTGTGCTTCTGGAGGTCGAGGATGACCTTCTTGGGCGAGAGCGGCTTGCCGGTGTTCCAGGCCGGGCACTGGGACTGGCAGCGCCCGCACTCGGTGCAGGTGGTGAAGTCCAGGAGGCCCTTCCAGGTGAAGTCCTCCAGCTTGCCCGCGCCGAACGGGTCCTCGTCGGGGTCTGCCTCCTCGAAGTCGAGGGGCTTGGTGCCGGACTTGTCCATCATCTGCTTGGCCGCGCCCAGGGACGGGGACCCGTCGGCGTTGCGCTTGAAGTAGATGTTGACCGGCGCGAGGAAGCGGTGCCAGCCGATGCCCATGGTGAGCACGCGGGCGATGACCATGAAGAACAGGTAGCTGATGATCAGCTTGAACGCGGCGACCAGGGCGATGGCGGGCTCGGCGATCGCGGGGTCGCCGGGCAGGATCGCGCCGAGGCCGGTGGAGATCGGCGTCGCCCAGGCCGGGAACGGGAAGTCGCCCATGGCCGACTTGAGGCCGCGGATCACGAAGATCGAGATCAGCAGGCCCCACAGGTAGGCCTCGACGTAGTACGCGGTCCAGTGCCGGGAGTTGGTGAACCGGGACTGGCGGCCCAGGCGTCTGGGCCCGTTGAGCAGGCGGTAGACGGTCAGGCCGACGATGCCGACGAGGCTGGCCGCGGCGATGAACTCGATGGCCAGGCCGTAGAGGGCCCAGTCGTAGATGATCGGCAGCTTGAAGTGCGGGTCGAAGACCTCGCCCTGGGCCTCCACGACGGTGAAGACCAGCAGCGGGAACGAGACCATGACGAACCAGTGGGCGACACCGATCCACGGCCGCTTGAGCATCCGCCCGTGCCCGAGGATCTCGATGAGCGCCATGGTGAGCCGCTGTCCGAACGGCCCCTTGCGCTCCGGCTCCACCGAGCGGCCCACACCCACGGTTCGCACGATCTGGCGGATACCCAGAGCGAACATGGTGAACGCGACCACGGCGAAGACCGAGGTGATGATGCCCAGTGTCAGGTACAGCATCGTCCGTGGCCTCCCATCCTGCTTCGTCGTCCGGTGCGCCACACACCGGGGGTCGAACTATATGTTACTAGCGAGTAATGCCGCGGTCGCCACCGGATGCCCGACCACTGGCGGGGACGGAACCCCGTGGCCGTCGCCGCAGGCCGCCGGGTCGCGGAACCCGGTCGGCGCGCGTGCGTCGGTGCCGTCCGGCGCTGGCGCCGGTGCCGGTGTGACAGGACCGCGCGGGTGTGCCCGAACGGGACTCGGGCACACCGCACGTCCTATATGTAGCGGACGGCGGTCGCGGGACGACTCGACGGGGGTATCGGTGACTTCACCGTCTCTCCCCTATTACCAGGTTGCGGCATGACCGGGAGTGGAACAACCACGGATCCGCCGCTGTGGACAACTGCTCGTGGGCCGTCCTCGGGAGCCGTCCTCGGGAGCGGTGCGACGCCCGGGCACGGCGAAGCACGGGACGCCGTGGGTCCCCCCGTCTTCCAGTCTCCCGGAGGGGCCCGACCTCCGACAACGCCTGTCCTCTCCCTGTGGACAACTCCCGGAGCCGGGGCCTCGGACGCGCTGCGCACGGGGCCGCCGGGGCCGGAGGGGGCCGGGTGAGGCCGGAGGGGGCCGGGTGAGCCGGGGCCGGGGTCAGACGCAGCCGCCGAGCTCGCAGATGTCGGCGCGCGAGGTGGACACCTTCAGGTCGTCGTACCAGACGTAGCTGTCGTGGGCCGGGGCGAAGCCCTCGGTGGAGCCGCCGAAGAAGGACCAGAGGTAGGCCTTGTCCACCAGGTCCTCGTCGGTCACCAGGCGCAGGCCGGTGACCAGCGCGGCGGGCTCGCCGTTGTAGAAGACCTCGATCTCCCCGTCGGGATTGGCCCGGCCGTCGGTGACCGTGTTGACGCGGACCCGCTGGGCGATGTGCACCCACTCGCCCCGGGGAAGGTGGACGGCGTCCCCGTCGGCGACCAGGGGCTCGGAGTCGCCGAACTCGCCCTCCTTGTCCATGTGGTAGTAGTACAGCTCCGCCTTGCCGTCGCGGCGCCAGACCACGCGCGAGCTGTAGCCGTTCTCCCCGGTGCAGACGTCCCCGCCCGAGCACCCCGCGCCCCCGGCCAGCCCGAACCCCAGCTTTCCGCCGAACGAGGTGGTCCCCCAGCTGAAGTCCTCGCCCAGGCGCGCCCAGAAGGACAGGTAGTACTCACGCGCCGGGGTGAGCCGGAACGGCGCCAGCCCACCGGATTCCCGAGGACCGATCTTCCCCTCGGGGTAGAGCACGCGCAGCGACTGCTCGCCCCCGTGGGCGGGCACCGAGTCGTCGATGACGGCGCGCTCCTCCAGGCCCCTGGCGCTGGGGGCGTACCAGCCGTCCTTCTCCCATTCCGCGAGGGTGTAGGCGCTGCCCGCGGCCGGGCGCTCGAAGGTGTTGTGCCGGTACGTGGGCGAGAAGGCGTCCTCGGGGTCCTCGGCCTCCTTCACGGAAGCGGCGGACGCGGGATCGTCACCAGCGGGCGCGGCGGCCTCCCCGGCGGATTCGGAGACCTTCCCAGCGGACGCGGCGGCCTCCCCGGCGGGCGCGGTGGTGTCCCCGACCGGCCGGGGGACGTCCTCGGCGGACGCGGGGGCGGCGCCCAGCGCGGGCAGCAGCACCGTGGCGGCGAGTGCGGAGGCGAGCAGGGCCTTGGGCGTCACGGGCGTCTCCGTTTCAGGGGGTCAGTGGACGCGGCGGGGAGCCGCCGCGGCGGTCGCCGCCCGGCGGCACCAGCGCGCCAGCGGCAGGGCCATCGTCGGCCGCCGACCGCGGGCGTCCGGTGCTGCGACACGGGCGTTGCCCTCCGTTTGACCGGAAGGCGCCCCTCCGGTGACCGTCCCGCGCCCCCGGAGCCACCCCAGGGGAACCCCGAACCCCCCTGATCTTGCGGGTCAAGGTTCTCCCCGACTTGTCCCGGGGTTCGCCCATATCCCCGATCAGAGTGCCCAGGTCGGGAACATCCCGGTCCGGCCGACCGTTGTCAGGGCGTAGGAATCAACTTGAGTCGGGTCAACTCAACTGACTTGACAGCCCTCACCCGACGAAGCAAAATTACGTCTGAACGACTCAACTTTGACGGAGGAAGCAACATGGCACGTGCGGTCGGAATCGACCTCGGTACGACGAACTCGTGTGTCGCGGTCCTGGAGGGCGGCGAGCCCACGGTCATCGCCAACGCCGAGGGCGCCCGTACCACCCCGTCCGTCGTCGCCTTCGCCAAGAACGGTGAGGTGCTCGTCGGCGAGGTCGCCAAGCGCCAGGCGGTCACCAACGTCGACCGCACCATCCGCTCGGTCAAGCGCCACATCGGCACCGACTGGACGGTGAAGATCGACGACAAGACCTTCAACCCCCAGCAGATCAGCGCCTTCGTGCTCCAGAAGCTCAAGCGCGACGCCGAGGCCTACCTGGGCGAGGACGTGACCGACGCGGTCATCACCGTCCCCGCCTACTTCAGCGACTCCCAGCGCCAGGCCACCAAGGAGGCCGGCACCATCGCGGGCCTCAACGTCCTGCGCATCATCAACGAGCCGACCTCGGCCGCGCTGGCCTACCACCTGGAGAAGGAGGACGAGGCCACCATCCTGGTCTACGACCTCGGTGGCGGCACCTTCGACGTCTCCCTCCTGGAGGTCGGTGACGGCGTCGTGGAGGTCAAGGCGACCAACGGCGACAACCACCTGGGCGGCGACGACTGGGACCAGGCCATCGTCGACTGGCTGGTGGAGAAGTTCAAGAACTCCAACGGCGTGGACCTGTCCAAGGACAAGATGGCCCTCCAGCGCCTGCGCGAGGCCGCGGAGAAGACCAAGATCGAGCTCTCCAGCTCCAGCGAGTCGGCGATCAACCTGCCCTACATCACGGCCTCGGCCGAGGGCCCGCTGCACATGGACGAGAAGCTCTCCCGCGCCGAGTTCCAGCGCCTGACCGCGGACCTGGTCGAGCGGACCAAGACCCCGTTCCAGCAGGTCCTCAAGGACGCCGGGATCAGCCTGGACCAGATCCACCACGTGGTCATGGTCGGCGGCTCCACCCGTATGCCCGCCGTCGTGGAGCTGGTCAAGGAGATGACCGGCAAGGACCCCAACAAGGGCGTCAACCCCGACGAGGTCGTGGCCATCGGCGCCTCGCTCCAGGCCGGTGTGCTCAAGGGCGAGGTCAAGGACGTCCTGCTGCTGGACGTCACCCCGCTGTCGCTGGGCATCGAGACCAAGGGCGGCGTGTTCACCAAGCTCATCGAGCGCAACACGACCATCCCGACCAAGCGCTCGGAGATCTTCACGACGGCCGACGACAACCAGCCGTCCGTGCAGATCCAGGTGTACCAGGGTGAGCGCGACATCGCCCAGTACAACAAGAAGCTGGGCGTCTTCGACCTGACCGGTCTGCCCCCGGCGCCGCGCGGCGTCCCGCAGATCGAGGTCGCCTTCGACATCGACGCCAACGGCATCGTCAGCGTCACCGCGAAGGACCTGGGCACCGGCAAGGAGCAGTCCGTCACCATCTCCGGCGGCTCCGCGATGTCCAAGGACGACATCGACAAGATGGTCCGCGACGCCGAGCAGTACGCGGAGGAGGACCGCAAGCGCCGCGAGGAGGCCGAGGTCCGCAACAACGCCGAGTCCCTCGTCTACCAGACCGAGAAGGTCATCAAGGACAACGAGGACAAGGTCCCGGCGGACGTGCGCTCCGAGACCGAGGCGGCCGTCGCCGAGCTGAAGACCGCGCTGGAGGGCTCCGACGTGGAGGCCATCCGCACCGCGAGCGAGAAGGTCGCGCTGGCCAGCCAGAAGATCGGCTCCGCCATCTACAGCCAGGGCCAGCAGGGCACCGAGGGCGACGCGGCCCAGGGCGCCCAGGGCTCCGCCGACGACGCCGACGTCGTGGACGCCGAGATCGTCGACGAGGACAACAAGGGCACCCAGGGCAACCAGTCCTGATCCCAGGTCGAGCCGAGGAAGGAGGGCGTGTCTCAGATGGCACCGTCGGAGAACACCAACGGCACCGGCGACGGTGAGGAGCGCCAGGGGCCGGTGATCCGGGACAACCGCCGGATCGATCCGGAGACCGGGCAGGTCAGGAACCCCGAGGCCGAGGGCGACGCGACCGAGGAGATCCCCGAGGTCGCCGAGGAGGAGGTCGTCGAGGCCGACCTGGAGGACGTCGAGATCCCCGACACCCCGGAGTCGGTGGTGTCGGACGCGATCAACGCGGACGAGCGGGTCGTCGAGCTCACCAACGACATCAAGCGGGTGCAGGCGGAGTACGCCAACTACCGCAAGCGCGTCGACCGCGACCGCGTCGCCGTCCGGGAGATCGCCACCGCCCAGGTCCTGGGCGAACTGCTGCCGATCCTGGACGACGTCGGCCGGGCCCGCGAGCACGATGAGCTCAACGGCGGGTTCAAGGCGGTGGGCGAGGCCCTGGAGGCCGTGGTCACCAAGCTGGGCCTGGAGCGGTACGCGGAGAAGGACGACGAGTTCGATCCCAACCTCCACGAGGCGCTCACCCTGATTCCGGTCCCGGGCATCTCGGTCCAGACGGTGATCGAGGTGTTCCAGCCCGGGTACCGCATCGGTGAGCGGATCCTGCGCCCGGCCCGCGTGGTCGTCGGGGATCCCGCCGAGGGCGGCGAGGAGGCCGCGTCCGGTTCCGCCGCCGAGGGCGACGGACCCGGCGGGGAGTCCCCGGCCGCGGACGGCGCCGACGGCGGGGAAGGCGACAGGTAACGGGTCCGCCCGTCGACCCTCCGGCCGCGGCCGCCGCTCACGCGGGGCCGCGGCCGGAGCCGGACCCCGGCCCGACACGGTGCGGGGTCACATGGAAGCATCGGACGCAACCGGCACCAGCGGGGGAAGGCACCAGTCGATGAGCACCAAGGACTACCTGGAGAAGGACTACTACAAGGTCCTGGGAGTCTCAAAGACCGCCTCGAAGGACGAGATCAAGCAGTCCTACCGCAAGCTGGCCAGGGAGAACCACCCTGACGCGAACGCCGACGACCCCGGCGCGGCCGACCGCTTCAAGGAGATCTCCGAGGCCTACAACGTCCTGTCGGACGAGAAGCGCCGCAAGGAGTACGACAACGCGCGTTCGCTGTTCGGCGGCTCCTACCGCCCCGGCGGCGGCACCGGCCCCGGCGGGTTCGACGTGGGCGACCTGTTCGGGCAGGGCGCCGGCGGAGCGGGGACCTCGGGCGGCGGCGAGCGGTTCAGCGACCTCTTCGGCGGGCTGTTCGGCGGCCGGGGGCGCGGCGGGACCACCCGCAGCAGACGCGGCGCCGATGTCGAGACCGAGACGACACTGACCTTCCGCGAGGCGGCCGAGGGGGCCACGCGCTCCTTCCAGCTGGCCAGCGAGTCGGCCTGCCCCACCTGTAAGGGCACCGGCGCCAAGTCGGGCACCGCCCCGCGGATGTGTCCCAAGTGCTCCGGCACCGGGCACGAGAACACCAACCTGGGCGGCTTCTCGCTGTCCGAGCCGTGCAGCGAGTGCAAGGGCCGCGGCCTGGTCGTGGACGACCCCTGCCCCACCTGCAGCGGCAGCGGGCGCGGCAAGAGCACCCGCACCGTCCAGACCCGCATCCCCGGCGGTGTGTCCGACGGGCAGCGGATCCGGATCAAGGGCAAGGGCGCACCGGGTGAGAACGGCGGTCCGGCGGGCGACCTCTACGTCGTCGTCCACGTGAAGGAGCACCCGGTGTTCGGCAGGAGCGGCGACAACGTGACGATCACCGTCCCGGTGACCTTCCCCGAGGCGGCGCTGGGCGCGGACGTGCGCATCCCCACCCTCAACGGCTTCCCGGTGACCGTGAAGGTCCCGCCGGGCACGCAGAACGGGCACAAGCTGCGGGTGCGCGGCAAGGGCGCGAACCGCAAGGACGGCACCGCGGGCGACATGCTCGTCACGATCGAGGTGGCGGTACCGAGGACTCTCAACGGAGACGCACGCGAGGCTCTGGAGAAGTTCCGCGCCGCGACCTCCGACTACGACCCGCGTGACGGACTCGAAACGCGGGCGAAGGGTGCGTGAACGACGTGAACGACTCCTTCGGCGCTGACGCTCCGGTCTACGTGATCTCGGTCGCCGCGGAGCTCGCGGGGATGCACCCGCAGACCCTGCGGCAGTACGACCGACTGGGGATCGTCTCGCCGGGCCGCGCGTCCGGCCGCGGGCGCCGCTACTCCATGCGCGACGTGCAGACGCTGCGCCAGGTGCAGCGGCTGTCCCAGGAGGAGGGCATCAACCTCGCCGGGATCAAGCGGATCCTGGAACTGGAACACGAGGTGGAGCAGCTGCGGGAGCAGGTGTTCCACCTGGCCAACGAGCTGGAGGCGGCGCGCCGGGCGGTGGCCCGCCGGGGCCGCCCGGCCGAGGGCGGTACGGGGGTGCGCGGCGAACTCGTGCGCCGCACCCGCGTGACGATCTTCAACACCGCCGAGCCGAGGAAAGACGACGAGGACCGGGGCAGGGGCCCCGGCTCCTCGGGCCGCACCGAGGACGAGCAGGACTGACGGAACTCCGCCACGGCGACACGGGGGCGCGGTCGGCCGTCGGACATCACCCCCCGTGACACGACTTGTGAAAGGAGTCACCGCGCATGAACTACAAGCTCACCAAGAAGAGCCAGGAGGCCCTGTCGGTGGCGATCCGCCGGGCCACCACGGACGGCAGTCCGCAGACGGAGCCCGTGCACCTGCTGGCGGCCCTGCTGGACCAGGCGGAGGGCGTCACCCGCCCGCTGCTCAAGGAGGTCGGCGCCAGCCCGGACGCGCTCCGGGACAGGGTCGAGGCGGCCGTCAGCGCGCTGCCCAAGGCGGCCGGGTCCACGGTCAGCTCGCCCAGCTCCTCGCGCCAGCTGATCGTCTCCATCAACACCGCGGCCCAGCGCGCGCAGCAGATGGAGGACGAGTACGTCTCCACCGAGCACCTGCTGGTGGGCCTGGCCGCGGACGGCGGCGAGGCGTCGCGGCTGCTCACCGAGGCCGGGGCCACCCCCGACGCGCTCCTGGAGGGGTTCGAGCGGGTGCGCGGCTCGGGGAAGGTGACCTCGGAGAACCCGGAGGACACCTACCAGGCCCTGGAGAAGTACGGGGTGGACCTGACCGAGCGGGCCCGCGCGGGCAAGGTGGACCCGGTGATCGGCCGCGACGGCGAGATCCGGCGGGTCATCCAGGTGCTCAGCCGCCGCACCAAGAACAACCCCGTGCTCATCGGCGAGCCGGGCGTGGGCAAGACCGCGGTCGTGGAGGGCCTGGCCCAGCGGATCGTGGCCGGTGACGTGCCGCAGTCCCTGGTGGGCAAGCGCCTGGTGAGCCTGGACCTGTCCGCGATGGTGGCGGGCGCCAAGTACCGGGGCGAGTTCGAGGAGCGGCTCAAGGCGGTGCTCTCGGAGATCAAGGAGTCCGAGGGCCAGGTCATCACGTTCATCGACGAGCTCCACACCATGGTGGGCGCCGGTGCCGCCGAGGGCGCCATGGACGCGGGCAACATGCTCAAGCCCATGCTGGCGCGCGGCGAACTGCGCATGGTGGGCGCGACCACCCTGGACGAGTACCGGGAGAAGATCGAGAAGGACCCCGCCCTGGAGCGGCGCTTCCAGCAGGTCATGGTGGGCGAGCCCTCGGCCGCGGACACGATCGCGATCCTGCGCGGGCTCAAGGGCCGCTACGAGGCGCACCACAAGGTGCAGATCGCCGACTCGGCCCTGGTGGCCGCCGCGACCCTGTCCGACCGCTACATCACCGCGCGGTTCCTGCCGGACAAGGCGATCGACCTCATCGACGAGGCGGCGTCCCGGCTGCGCATGGAGATCGACTCCAGTCCGGTGGAGATCGACGAGCTCCAGCGCACCGTCGACCGCCTGAAGATGGAGGAGATGGCGCTCGACCGGGAGTCGGACCCGGCCAGCCGCCAGCGGCTGGGGCGGGTGCGCGCGGGNACCTGGCCGACCGGCAGGAGCAGCTCACCGGGCTCGTGGCCCGGTGGGAGCAGGAGAAGGCCGGCCTCAACCGGGTCGGCGAGCTCAAGGGACAGCTGGACGACCTGCGCACGCGGGCCGAGCTGGCCCAGCGCGAGGGCGACTTCGGCGCGGCCTCCCGGCTGATGTACGGGGACATCCCGAAGCTGGAGAAGCAGGTCGAGGAGGCCAGCAGGGACGAGGAGAGGGCGGCCAGCCGGGGCGGCGCCACCATGGTCAAGGACGAGGTGGGCGCCGACGAGGTCGCCGACGTGGTGTCGGCGTGGACCGGCATCCCGGTGGGGCGGCTGATGGAGGGCGAGACCTCCAAGCTGCTGCGCATGGAGGAGGAGCTGGGCAGGCGGCTCATCGGGCAGAAGGACGCCGTGGCCGCGGTGTCGGACGCGGTGCGGCGGGCCCGGGCGGGCATCTCCGACCCGGACCGGCCGACGGGGTCGTTCCTGTTCCTGGGCCCCACGGGCGTGGGCAAGACCGAGCTGGCCAAGGCGCTGGCGGAGTTCCTCTTCGACGACGAGCGCGCGATCGTGCGCGTGGACATGAGCGAGTACTCCGAGAAGCACTCGGTGTCGCGCCTGGTGGGAGCGCCCCCCGGCTACGTGGGGTACGAGGAGGGCGGCCAGCTGACCGAGGCCGTGCGCCGCCGCCCGTACACGGTGGTGCTCCTGGACGAGGTGGAGAAGGCGCACCTGGAGGTGTTCGACACCCTGCTCCAGGTGCTGGACGACGGCCGCCTGACCGACGGCCAGGGCCGCCGGGTGGACTTCCGCAACACCATCCTGATCCTCACCTCCAACCTGGGGTCGCAGTTCCTGGTGGACCAGTCGCTGGAGGAGGCGGTGCGCCGCGAGCGCGTACTCGACGTGGTGCGCGCGACGTTCAAGCCGGAGTTCCTCAACCGGCTGGACGACGTGATCATGTTCGACGCGCTGTCCACCGAGGACCTGACGCGGATCGTGGACCTCCAGATCGACAAGCTGGCCCGGCGGCTGGCGGACCGGCGGCTGGGGCTGGAGGTGACGGCGGGCGCCCGCGAGTGGCTGGCGCTGACCGGCTACGACCCCAACTACGGCGCGCGTCCGCTGCGCCGCCTGGTGCAGTCCTCGATCGGCGACCCGCTGGCGCGCGAGCTGCTGTCGGGCGACTTGGCCGAGGGCGCCACCGTGGTGGTGGACGTGGACGAGGCCACGGACAGGCTCCGGGTGACCTCGCGCGGAGCCGAGGAGGCCCCGGTGGCCTGAGCCGGGAGCCGGGGCTCCGAGGTCGGCTGGACTACGGAAAGCGCGGGGCCGTCCCTTCGGGGGCGGCCCCGCGCCGTGCCCGGGGGCCGGTCAGGCTCCGGCGAGCAGACGGGCCTCGACCTCCGGGTCCAGGCCGACGCGGGGGCGGTCCGGGCGCTGGGGCGCGCCGCCCTCCAGGGTCCGCAGCCACGCCCAGGTGTCGGCGACGGTCTCGGTCACCGGGCGGCAGCGCAGCCCCGTCGCGAGCGCCCTGGACACGTCCGCCCGGTGCAGGGTGTCGTACAGCTCTCCAGGCGGCACCCACACGGGCAGTTCGGTCCACGGCTGGACGCCCGCGTCGAGGATGGCCCGGGGGTCGGTCCAGCGCAGTTCGGCGTCCGAGCCCGTGACCGCCACGCACGCCTCCAGGAGCCGCGCGGTGGTGGTGTGCCCCGGCGGGCTCACCAGGTTGTGGGGGCCGCCCAGTCCGGCCTCGGCGGCGTCGAGGGTCCATGCGGCCAGGTCGCGCGCGTCCACGTACTGCAACGGCAGGTCGCGCGGGCCGGGGGCCAGGACGGGGCCGCCCCGGGAGATCCGCTCCAGCCACCAGGGCAGGCGGCCGATGTTCTCGTACGGTCCGAGGATCAGGCCCGCCCGCACGGACAGGGCCCGCGCTCCGAAGGCCGCCTCCGCCGCCAGTTCACCGCCCCGCTTGTCCCGCGCGTAGTCGGTGCCGCCGTCCTCGGGCGAGGCGTCCACGACCGGCCCGTCCTCGTCCAGTCCGGGGGCCGCGGGCGAGGTGTAGACGGAGCGGCTGGAGACGTAGGCGTAGTGCCCGGCCCGGTCGGCGAGGAGCTTCGCGGCGTCGGCCACCGCGGAGGGGGCTCCCGACCAGGTGTCGACGACGGCGTCCCAGCGCCCTTGGGACAGGGCGCCGAGTCCGCCCGCCTCGGTGCGGTCCCCGTGCAGGGCGGTGGCGCCGGAGGGCGCGGCGTGCCTGCCGCGGTGGAAGACGGTGACGTCCCAGTCCCTGGCGAGCGCGTCCTCCACGACCGCCCGCCCCACGAACTCGGTACCGCCCAGAACCAGAAGTCTCATGGCCGGGAGTCTGCCGGTTCCGGCCCCGACCCGCCAGGGCCGCCTGCTCAGGGCAGAACCGGGGTTCAGGCCACGTCGCGGCGGAGCGTGGTGGCCGAGGCCAGGGCGACCGCCACGGCGGCGTAGCCGACCAGGACCAGGACCGCGCCCCACACGGGGAGCAGGTCCGCGACGCCGAAACCGTAGTCGATCCCGGTGTCGTAGAGCGCGGTGGACGCGCCGCCGGGCAGCCACTTGCCGACGTCCTGGAGTCGGGGGACGACGGTCAGGAGCGGTTCCAGCATGAACACCCACAGGATGCCGACCACCAGAGCGGCGACCTGGTTGCGGATGAGGGCGCCGACGCCCACGCCGATCATGGCGTAGACGACGTAGGCGCCCACGGAGCCGACGAGGATGCGCGGCACCTGGTTGTCGACCAGGTTCAACTCGCCTCCCCCGGTCAGGATGGAGGCCCCGGCGGCCAGGGAGGACAGTCCGACGACGACCACGCCGAACAGCAGACTGACCAGAGCCGCGGCCACGACCTTGGCCAGGATCACGGGCGGACGCCGCGGACTGGTCAGGAAGGTGACGTTGACCGTGCGGTGCTGGTACTCCGACGTCACCGTCATGATGCCCATGACCATGGCGAAGAGGGTCCCCGAGGCGCCCATGGTCCAGACGGAACCGGCGTACTCGACGCTGTCGCGGCTGAGGCCGCCCTCCACTCCCGAGGCGAAGACCGCGAGGCCCAGGGAGAGGGCCACCCAGGCCAGCGCGGCGAGGAGCAGGATCCACCACAACCGGATGGTGAGGACCTTGCGGAGTTCGGACCTGACGAGAGCGATCACTGGTGGTCTCCAAACGGGCGGACGGCCGTCCCCGAGGCGGTGAGGCGGAGGAAGGCGTCGTGCAGGCTCTCCCCGTTGCCGGTGAGTTCGCCGAGGGTCCCCTGGTGGACCAGGCGGCCCTTGGCGATGATGACGACGTTGTCGACGGTCTGTTCGACCTCGGCCAGGACGTGGCTGGACACGAGTACGGCGACGCCCTTGTCGTGGGCCTGGTGGCGCAGGAACCGGCGGAGCCACTCGATGCCCTCCGGGTCCAGCCCGTTGGCGGGCTCGTCCAGGATCAGCACCCGGGGGTCGCCCAGGAGCGCCCCGGCCAGCGACAGGCGCTGGCGCATGCCCATCGAGTAGCCGCCGACCCGCTTGTTCCCGGCACCGGCGATCCCGACCTCGTCCAGCACCTCGTCGGCGCGGGAGAGGGGCAGGCCCGCGGCGTCGCACATGACGCGCAGGTGGTTGCGGCCGCTGCGCCCCGGGTGCAGGTTGGTGGCCTCCAGCACCGCGCCGACCTCGGTCAGCGGGTTGGGCAGGCTCGTGTAGGCGCGGCCGTTGACCAGCCCCTCGCCGCTGTCGGGGCGGACCAGGCCGAGCAGGCACCGCAGGGTGGTGGTCTTGCCCGCGCCGTTGGGGCCCAGGAAGCCGGTGATCGTGCGGGGCTCCACCGTGAAGGAGACGTGGTCAACGGCCTGGTGGCCGCGGAACGCCTTGGACACGTTCCTTATCTCGATCGCTGGCATGCATTTCGCTCTCGTCGGAGGAATACCGGGAAAGACCTTCAGCGAGAGACACGGTCATTTCCTTTCCGCGTTCACCGCCGGGGATCCGCGAGGAGCCTAACAAGGCTCCTCGCGTCTCACGGGCGATGCGTCACGAGCCCGCCAGGGAATCGGAGAGTATGACTTTCGTGGGTTGCGCACCACTCCACCCAGCGGATATGCGCCGTCCATCGCGAGAGCGCGCCGAGCGGAGAAAGCGGGAGAGCGAGAAGCACGGACCGCGAAACCGCCGGCACATCCTTCGTCAGTACGGGCCCTGACTTTCGTTATGCGCCCCCGGAGGAAAAGACGCCGTCACAGCCTTCCGCGCACAGCCGAAAAGGGCATCGGCCTTCGCGGGAATGGCCGCTTCCGGCCACCCGCGGGGGAGGGACGGCGCACCATGGCCGACAGTGGCAGGGGGCGGCTCGCCGCCTTCCTCCGCAACCGCCGCGAGCGCGTCCTCCACGACCGCACGCCCCGCGAACCCGGTACCGCCAGAACCAGAAGTCCCATGGCCGGGAGTCTGCCGGTTCCGGGCCCGGTCAGTCCTCGCAACCGCGGGCGCGCTCCAGGAGCAAGGAGCGCTCGCGCTCGTTGCGGGTCAGGGACGCCGCGCGCTCGAACTCGGCGCGGGCCTCGGCCCGGCGGTCCAGCCGCACGAGCAGGTCCGCGCGCACGGCGGGCAGCAGGTGGTAGTCGCCCATCTCCGGCTGGTCCCGCAGCGCGTCCACGATCTCCAGCGCGGCGTCCGGGCCCGAGGCCATCGACACCGCCACGGCCCGGTTCAGCTCCACCACCGGCGATCCGGTGGCCCTGACCAGAGCCAGGTACAGTCCGGCGATGACCGTCCAGTCGGTGTCCGCGGCGGTGACCGCCCGGGCGTGCTCGGCCGCGATGGCCGCCTGGAGCACGTAGGGCCCGCCGGGGTCGCCCGGCTCCGGCGGCAGCGCCCTGACCAGGGCCGCCAACCCCCGGGTGACGAGCAGGCGGTCCCAGAGCGCGCGGTTCTGCTCGGCCAGGGGGACGGGCTCCCCGCCGGGTCCGACGCGGGCGCGCAACCGCGAGGCGTGCAGCTCCATCAGCGCCACCAGCCCGTGCACCTCGCGCTCCTCGGGCAGCAGCTGGGCGAGCACGCGGCCCAGGCGCATGGCCTCCTCGCACAGCGTGGGGCGCGTCCACTCCGTGCCCGAGGTGGCGGTGTAGCCCTCGTTGAACACCAGGTAGACGACCTCCAGGACGGAGGCCACGCGGGCGTCGCGGTCCTCGCCGACGGGCACCTCGAAGGGCACCCTCCTCCGGGCGAGGGTGCGCTTGGCGCGCACGATGCGCTGGGCGACGGTGGACTCGGGCACCAGGAAGGCCCGGGCGATCTCCTCGGTGGTGAGTCCGCCGAGCAGGCGCAGGGTGAGCGCGACGCGGGCCTCGGTGGACAGCACCGGGTGGCAGCACACGAACATCAGCCGGAGGAGGTCGTCGCCGTAGTCCTCCTCCAGGACGGCGTCGAACTCGGCCTGCCCGTCGTGCTCGGCGATCTCGCGGCCGAGGTCGGCCA
The DNA here is from genome assembly GCA_000340945.1 of Nocardiopsis synnemataformans DSM 44143. GTDB lineage: Bacteria > Actinomycetota > Actinomycetes > Streptosporangiales > Streptosporangiaceae > Nocardiopsis > Nocardiopsis synnemataformans. The sequence goes on from ANAW01000027.1 coordinate 41,977, forward strand.
TGCGCTGTTGGAAGCGCTCGTCGCGGCGCCAGCGGTCGAGCACGCGGCGTTTGGCGACGGTGGTCAGCCAGGCGCCGGGGTTGTCGGGAACCCCCTCGCCGGGCCACTTCTCCAGTGCGCTGACCAGCGCGTCCTGGGCGAACTCCTCGGCGAGGCCGACGTCGCCGACCATGCGTGTGAGCGCTGCGACGAGGCGGGCCGACTCGATGCGCCAGACCGCCTCGACCGCGCGCGTGGCGTCGGTGTGGCTCACGGGGCAATCTCAGCACCACGGGCCACACCGGCGCAAGCGCGTACGGGTCAGCCGCCGTGCGAGTACCCCTGGGCGCGCAGCTCGCGCTCGCGCTCCTTGAGCGCCTCGGGCATCTCGTCACCGAAGTCGTCGGTGTCGAAGATGCGCCGCAGCACCAGGTTCATCTCGGTGTCGTCGCCCTCCGGCGGGTGCGGGCAGCGCTTGGCCCACTCCACGGCCTCCTCGTGCGAGGACACCTGGAGGACCCAGTACCCGGCGACGAACTCCTTGGCCTCGGCGAAGGGCCCGTCGGTGACGGTCGCCTTGCCGCCGCTGAAGGTGACCCGGGTCGCCTCGGAGGCGGGGGCCAGGCCGTCCCCGGCGAGCAGGACACCGGCCTTGACGAGCTGCTCGTTGTAGGCGGCCATCGCCTCGAAGACCTCCGGGCTGGGCTCGTAGTCGACGGCCTCGGACTCGGGCGTGGACATGATCGTCATCATGTAGCGCATGGTGCTCACCTCTCGTGCGGTGTGGGGGCCTCTCCCCCCGCTCTCATCCACACGTCGAACGGCACCGCACCGGATCGACACCTCCCGAGAAGTTTTTTCCGGGGTTTCTCCCGCGCCCCCGCCGCACCGCGCACCAGGCCTCCGGCACCCCCGTCCGCCGGGCGGGCTCCCCCGCGTACCGGTGGCCGCAAACGGCCAAGGGGGACGCCCGCCCGCCTCGCGGATCGGGCGGTTCGGTAGAGTTCCGGCACGGTTCGGCGCGGAGGAGGACGACGGGTGGGGATGTTCCTGGACACCGCCTTCGGCTTCCCGACCGTGCTGTTCACCCCACTGTTGATCGTCGTCGCGGTCTACTGGCTGCTCGTCTCGGTCGGCGCCACCGGCTCCGACGCGCTCGACAGCGTGGACGACTCGGGCGAGGCCGCGGGCCTGAACTCCCTGATGAGCCGTGTCGGCCTGGGAGGAACCGCGCCGAAGGCGTCCGTTGAGGGCGGTAGCCCGTCCCGCGCGCAGCGCCCCACGGGCGATGGCGGGCGACGGGTAGGGCGGGTCCCGGTCACCGTGGCGCTGAGCTCGCTGGTCTGCGTCGCCTGGTTCGTGAGCATGATGGGAAGCATCATGACCAGCCTCCTCCACACCACCTCCACCCCCCTGCTCGTCGCCCTGGGCCTGGTGGTCCTGCTGATCGCGCTCGTGGCCGCGTGGGCGGTCACCAGCGGCCTGGTCATGTCGGTGCAGCGCTTCCTGCCCAGCCGGAGCAGCGGTTCCAGGACCGAACTGGTCGGACGCACCTGCACGATCCGCATCGGCGAGGCCAACGAGGGCTTCGGCCAGGCCGAGATCACCACCGCGGGCGGCGCGTCGATCTCCATCCCGGTGCGCACCACCGGCGGAGAGGTCCTTCCGGTCGGCAGCACCGCCCTGATCTTCGACCACAGCGACGAGCAGGACGTCTTCCTCGTCACCTACTTCGACGCCGCGCTGGACCCCGGACAGGGCTAAGCCCGCGGCGCCGCGGCTCTCCGCCCGCCCTAAGTGCCGGGTGGTACGCGGAACCGTTCGCGGCCGCGCCGCGTCACATCTGTCGAGCGCCCCCGCCCGGGGGCCGGATCCCCGCCGCCGCAACCCCCGCTCCCGACGCGCTCTCCCCCCTCTTACGCACATCCCCTTGCAGAAAGAGACCCCCACGTGTTGCTGAGTGCCACCGCGAACGGCCAGGAGGCCGCGGACGCGGCCTTCCTGACCGTCGGCGTCGCCCTTGCCGTCGGCGTCGTCGTCCTCATCGCCCTGCTCCTGATGGTCACCCGCCTCTTCCGCAAGGTCGAGCAGGGCAAGGCGCTGATCATCTCCAAGGTCCGCGACGTCCACGTCACCTTCACGGGCTCGATCGTCCTCCCGGTCCTGCACAAGGCCGAGATCATGGACATCTCGCTCAAGACGCTGACCGTGGACCGGCGCGGTCGCGAGGGCCTGACCTGCAAGGACAACATCCGCGCGGACATCAAGGTGTACTTCTACGTCCGGGTCAACGAGACCGCGGAGGACGTCAAGAAGGTCGCCAAGTCCATCGGCACCGAGCGCGCCAGCCACCAGGACACGCTCCAGGAGCTGTTCAACTCCAAGTTCTCCGAGGGCCTCAAGACCGTCGGCAAGCAGTTCGACTTCGAGGAGCTGTTCACGCACCGCGAGCAGTTCCGCCAGGCGATCATCTCCCTGATCGGCACCGACCTCAACGGCTACAGCCTGGAGGACGTGGCCATCGACGAGCTGGAGCAGACCCCGCTGCACCAGCACGACGCCAACAACATCCTCGACGCGCAGGGCATCTCCAAGATCACCGAGCGCACCGCGATCGAGCACAAGCGCACCAACGAGTTCGAGAACGACCGCCGCAAGGAACTCGACCGGCAGAACACCGAGACCGCCGAGACCCTCGCCGAGCTGGAGAAGCGCCGCGAGGAGGCCGCCGCCAAGGCCAAGCGCGAGATCGAGATCATCCGCGCCCGCGAGGAGGCCGAGACCGCCCGCGTGCAGGCCGAGGAGCGGCTCAAGGCCGAGACCGCCAACATCCGCACCTCCGAGGCGCTGGGCGTCCAGCACCAGAACCAGCAGCGCGAGATCGCGGTCGCCGAGAAGAACCGCGAGCGCGTCATCGCCATCGAGAGCGAGCGCATCGAGAAGGACCGCCTGCTGGAGGTCATCGGGCGCGAGCGCGAGACCGAGCTGAGCCGCATCGCCAAGGACAAGGAGGTCGAGGCCGAGAAGCGCGAGGTCGCCGACGTCGTCCGCGAGCGGATCGCCGTGGACCGCACCGTGGCCGAGCAGGAGGAGGCCATCAAGCGCCTGCGCACCGTCGAGGAGGCCGAGCGCACCCGCCAGGCCGTCATCATCCAGGCCGAGGCCGAGGCCCAGGAGAACCTGGTCAAGGACATCAAGGCCGCCGAGGCCGCGGAGGCCGCCGCCAGGCACAGGGCCGCCGAGGAGCTCACCCTGGCCGAGGCCCGCCAGCAGGCCGCCGAGCTGGACACCCGCGCCAAGATCCGCCTGGCCGAGGGGATTCAGGCCGAGGCCGCCGCGACCGGTCTGGCCGAGGTGCAGGTCCGCCAGCAGGACGCCGAGGCCATCGAGAAGGTCGGCCGCGCCGAGGCCGTCGTGGCCAGGGAGAAGGCACGGGTCGAGGCCGAGGCCGTGGAGCAGAAGCTGCGCGCCGAGGCCGCCGGTCTCACCGACAAGGCCGAGGCCATGTCCGCCCTGGACCAGGTCAGCCGCGAGCACGAGGAGTACCGCCTGCGCCTGGAGGCCGAGAAGGAGATCCGCCTCGCCGGGATCAACGTGCAGCGCGAGGTCGCCGAGGCCCAGGCCACCGTGCTGGCCACCGGCCTGGAGAACGCCGACATCAACATCGTCGGCGGCGACGGCGCATTCTTCGACCGCATGGTCGGCTCCATCGGCCTGGGCAAGGCCGTGGACGGCTTCGTCGGCAACTCGAAGACCGTGCAGGCGCTGGGCGGCAACTGGCTCAACGGCGAGGGCGACTTCGCCGCGGACATGCGCAGGGTGCTGAACTCCGTGGACACCGAGGACGTCAAGAACCTCACCGTCTCCGCGCTGCTGCTCAAGCTGATCGGCGCGGGCGGCCCGCAGGCCGACAGGCTCGACGGCCTGCTCGGCACCGCCCGCTCGCTGGGCGTGGACCAGCTGCCCGCCGCCGCCCTCGCCAAGCAGTAGGGAAACCTTCGTGACAGAGGCCCTGCCCCAGGAGACCGAGGGGCCGGACGCCGGGGACGCGCGTTCGCTGGACGCGGGCACCTACGAGGTGCTCCGCGCCCGGCTGCGCGAGCAGACCGGCGAGCTGGCCCGGCGGACCGAGCAGCTCAACGCGCGCCGCCTGGAGGTGTTCGGCGGCACCGAGCTGACCCTGCTCGGCACCGAACGCGTGCGCACCGAGCACAACTGCGTGCCCCGGGACATCGTGAGCGTGGGGCGCCCGGCCGCGGACGGCGCCGACGGCGCCGTGATCCTGTTCGGCTACAACGTGTTCATCGGCATGCAGCGGGAGACCCACGTCCCCGACGTGTTCTCACTGCACCGCTACGAGCGCGCCGGTGACGGCTTCGCCTTCGCCGACGCCGACGGGGGCGCCGTCCCCGGGCTGCTCGACGACGAGCGGTTCCAGCAGGACTTCGGCCAGCTCTACCGGTACTACCGCGACGCGCGCCTGCTCCAGCTGCGCCGGGTCGAGGAGCGGCTGCTGGCCGTGTTCCAGACCGGTCCGCGCACCGAGGACGTGCGCGTGCTGCGGTGGTCGGTGTCGCCCTCGGGCGAGATCGCCTACCTCGACGCGCGCGGCGAGCGCGACCACGTGTTCCCGCCCTCGCACGACTTCGCGTGGGTGGAGGCCACCCGCGAGGACCACGTGGCGGGCCGCCACCCGCACATCTCGATCCTCGACGAGCTGTTCGTGGAGACGGTCGGCGGCGACCTCACCATCAAGGTCGAGAACAACACCGAGGTCGGCGAGGGCGTCTACAGCGAGCCCGTGGACGAGCCGCTCCAGAGCCTGGCCGACGCGTCCGTGCACCACGCGCGGGTGGGCTCGCTCATCCTGCTGCGCGTGCTGCCCTACAACGAGACCGAGTGGCGCCACCTGGTCTTCAACACGCGCACCAAGGAGGTCGAGCGCCTCGACGGCATCGGCCAGTCCTGCCAGCGCCTGCCCGACGACCAGGGGCTGATCTTCCCCGGAGGCTACTACCTGGCCACGGGGGTGGCGCGGACCTTCGACACCGACGTCACCGACCTGGAGTTCGAGCGCCTGGTGCGCTCGCCCAACGGCGAGGACGTGCTCTACGTCTTCCACTCCCGCGCGGACGGCCGCAGCCTGCTGCTGCCCTACAACACCATCCGCAAGGAGGTCGCCACCCCGATCGTCTGCCACGGGTACTCGCTGTTCGACGACGGCACCATGACGGTGTTCCGCGACAACTCGGGCGAACCGACCCGGGTGCACCCGATGCAGGTGTGGCAGACGCCGTACGCGTCGGACGTGTACGCGGCGGCGCAGCCGGTGGGGACCGGCCCGCTGGAGCGGATCGGCAACGCCGAGCTGGTGCGGGGCGTGTCCGAGTGCCTGTCGGTGGCGCGCATGGCCGAGGACATGCGGCCCTCCACCGAGGTGTTCGAGGCGCTCATGGCCGCCTGCCGCCGGGTGTCGGACCGCTTCCACTGGCTGGGCGAGGAGGAGCTGGGCGACCTGTCGGCTCCCCTGTCGCAGGTGCGCGACACCGCCGCGCGGGTGCTGGAGGAGTTCGAGACCGTCCAGACCCTGACCCGGCAGGCCGCCGACACCCTGGCCGAGGCCGAGGAGAGGGCGGCCTCGCTCATCCGCACCGCACGCGGGGAGGCCCCGCGGACGGCGGAGGGCTGGGTGGCGCGGCTGACCGGGCTGCGCCGCGCCCAGGGCCAGGCGGCCACGCTGGGCGAGACGCGCTACGTGGACACCGCCCGCCTGGAGGCGCTGGACGGCAGGCTCGCCGAGGAGGTCGACGCCACCGGCCGCCGCACGGTGGCCTTCCTGGAGCGCGACGACGCCTTCGCCGGGTACCACGACCAGGTGGCGCGGCTGGTCGCCGACGCCGAGGAGATCGGGGCGGTCAGCGCGGCGACGGCGGTCGGCGAGCGCATCGCCGAGCAGACCGAGGGCCTGCAGGTGGTCACCGAGGTCGTCGGCTCGCTGGACATCGGCGACGCCCAGGTGCGCACGCGCATCCTGGAACGGGTCAGCGAGGTGCTGGCCGGGATCAACCGGGCGCGCGCCACGCTGGAGGCGCGGCGCGGCGAGCTGCTCGCCCTGGAGGGGCGGGCGGAGTTCGCGGCCGAGTTCGCCCTGCTCGGACAGGCGATCACGGGGGCGCTGGCCGCCGCCGACACCCCGGACCGGTGCGACGAGCAGCTGGGGCGGATCATGCTCCAGCTGGAGAACCTGGAGACGCGGTTCGCCGAGTTCGACGACTTCCTCGGGGAGCTGGCGGACAAGCGCGAGGACGTGTACGAGGCGTTCTCCACCCGCAAACAGGGGCTGGTGGACGAGCGGGCGCGGCGGGCCGACCGCCTGGCTTCGTCGGCCGCCCGCGTACTGGAGGGCGTGCACCGCCGGATCGCGGCGCTGGACACCCTGGAGGACGTCAACACCTACTTCGCGTCGGACGCGATGGTGGCGCGGCTGCGCCGCACCTCCGAGGAGCTGCGCGCGCTCGGCGAGGCCGTGCGCGCGGAGGAGCTGGACGGGCAGGTCCTGGCCGCCCGGCAGGAGGCGGGCCGCGCCCTGCGGGACCGCGCCGACCTGTTCGAGGGCGGCGCGGGCGGCGAGACGATCCGGCTGGGCCGGCACCGCTTCGCCGTGAACACCCAGCCGATCGACCTCACCCTCACCCCGCACGGCGGGGAGATGTCGGTGGCGATCACCGGCACCGACTTCCGTGCGCCGGTCGCCGACGAGGGGTTCGGGCGGACGCGGCACCTGTGGGACCGGGTGCTGGTGTCGGAGAGCCCGCAGGTGTACCGGGCCGAGTACCTGGCCGCGTCGGTGCTGGCCGCGGCCGAGGAGGGCGCGCAGGGTCTGACGCCGGAGCGGCTGGGCGAGGCGGAGGCGGGGGGCCAGGACGGGTCGTCGCTGCTGGACCTCGTGCGCGGCTTCGCCGAGGCCCGCTACGACGAGGGGTACGAGCGGGGCGTGCACGACCACGACGCCGCGCGGATCCTGTCAGTGCTGCTGCGGCTGCGCGCGGGAGCCGGGCTGCTGCGGTACCCGGGCGGGACGCGGGCCGCGGCGCAGGTGTTCTGGGCCTTCGGCGCCGACGAGGAGCGGCGGTCAGCGTGGCGGACCCGGGCCGGTTCGCTGGCGCGGGCCCGCGAGGTGTTCGGGGTGCGCGGGTCGGCCGCGGTCGACGCGCTGCGCGCGGAGCTGGCGGCGGCCGTGGACGGGTTCCTCACCGACACCGGGCTCCACCAGGACGCCGACCTGGACCTGGTGGGCGAGTACCTGTTCGAGGAGGTCGCGGCGGAGGGGCCCGGTGAGCGGGGGTTCGTGACCGGCGCGGGCGCCCGTCTGCTGCTGGACCGGTTCCACCGGGCCATGGGCAGCGCCCAGGAGAGCACGCGCAGGGCCTTCGAGGAGGACCTGCGCGCGCTCGACGGCGACCTGTGCGCGCGGCACCAGTTGGTGGCGGCCTGGCTGGAGGCGTTCGCGACCACGCTGGAGGAGGTGGACCCGGGCGACCTGCCCGAGGCCGCCGCGATCGAGCTGACCGGCGGCGCCGTGGAGCGGTACGAGTCGTCGGCGGCCGTCGCGGAGAGCGTGGACGGGCTGCTGGGGTCGCACCCGCGCGTGCGCGAGCGCTCCCTGGAGCTGCGGCTGGGCGAGTTCCT
>ANAW01000028.1:0-20861 GCA_000340945.1 Nocardiopsis synnemataformans DSM 44143
GGGTTCGTCCGCAACAGGCTGCTGGACGAGGCGTACCTGCCGCTGATCGGCGACAACCTGGCCAAGCAGCTGGGCGCCGCCGGGGACGACAAGCGCACCGACCAGAGCGGTCTGCTGCTGCTCATCTCCCCGCCCGGCTACGGCAAGACCACGCTCATGGAGTACGTGGCCAGCCGTCTGGGGCTGGTGTTCGTCAAGGTCAACGGGCCCGCGCTGGGGCACGCGGTGACCTCGCTGGACCCGGACGAGGCGCCGGACGCCACCTCCCGCCAGGAGGTCGAGAAGATCTCCTTCGCGCTGGAGATGGGCGCCAACACGATGCTGTACCTGGACGACATCCAGCACACCAACCCCGAGCTGCTCCAGAAGTTCATCTCGCTGTGCGACGGCCAGCGCCGCATGGAGGGGGTGTGGAACGGGCGGACCCGGACCTACGACCTGCGGGGCAAGCGCTTCGCGGTGTGCATGGCGGGCAACCCGTACACGGAGCAGGGCAAGCGGTTCCGGATCCCGGACATGCTGGCCAACCGCGCCGACGTGTACAACCTGGGCGACGTGCTGTCGGGCAGGGAGGAGCTCTTCGCGCTGAGCTACGTCGAGAACGCGCTCACCTCGAACCCGACCCTGGCTCCGCTGTCCACGCGCGGTCGGGAGGACGTGTACCGGTTCGTGCGGATGGCGCGGGGCGACGACTCGGTGGGCGCTGACCAGCTCGACCACCCCTACTCGGCGGTCGAGGTGGACCGGATCGTGTCGGTGCTGCGCAAGCTGCTGCGGGTGCAGGAGGTGGTGATGACCAACAACCAGGCCTACATCGCCTCCGCGGCGCAGTCGGAGGAGGCGCGCACCGAGCCGCCGTTCCGGCTCCAGGGTTCGTACCGGAACATGAACCGGCTGGCGGAGCGGATCGTGCCGGTCATGAACGACGCCGAGGTGGAGTCCGTGATCGACGACCACTACCTGGGCGAGGCGCAGACCCTGACCTCGGGCGCGGAGGCCAACCTGCTCAAGCTCGCGGAGCTGCGCGGGGTCATGACCCCCGAGCAGGAGGCCCGGTGGACGGAGGTCAAGGAGGCCTTCCGCCGCGGCCGGGCGCTGGGCGGCGCCGAGGACGACCCGATGACCAGGGCCATCGGCGCGATGGGCCTGCTGGCCGACCGGGTGGGCGAGATCGGCACCGCGATCGGGCGGGGACGGGACTCCGGGCGCTGACCGGGTCCCACGTGCGGGCCGCCACCCCTACGGGTGGCGGCCCGCTGGCTTTGGGCTCAGAGGCGGACGGGCTCCCGCGAGGGGTCGGCGACCATCCTCGGGTCGCGGTCGCGCAGGAGGGCGACGGTCCGGACACGGCGTCCACCGGCGGACGACCCGCACGGGGCCGCACGGAGATCCCGGACATCCGCAGAACGCAAGAACCCCACGGCCCGTACAGCCGTCTAAAGCGCCCTTCCCCCACAAGGGGGAAGCCGGATAGCACCAACAAAAGAAAAAGAGTGATCTGCTTCACAGTAACAAACAAAGGGAACCGGCACCGCCCGACCGAATCCCTTCTCCACACCTCGAAACATTGGCCTATTCTTAACAGAACTTTTCTCGGTGAAACGCACCGTGACCGATCGGACACGCGACAAGAGGCCCGCCCGCGAAACCCACACAGGCGTTGAACTGGCCTTATGGGGAAAGCCGGGTTCGACCTCCCGGCTTCTTCGCCGCCAGGCCCCGCAGGTCGGCTCGCTCGGCGCCGCTGCCCGCTCCGCAATGCAGACCGCCCCGCGCCGAGGAGAAAAAGGCCCTCCAGGACAAAGGCGCCCGGAATTCAGTGATACATTCAAGGAGTTGTCAGGGCGGGCGCGGTTCCCATGACCCTGTAACTCACTCCTTCACCTTCGCCAGACGTTTCGGTAAGCCTCGGCAACCCGCTGAAGCGGTCGACCAGAGCTATCGAACTCCGGCGTGAACCTCTCGCGCATCCACTCCTTGAAAGAAACGAACATGATGAGCCGCAGCACCCGTTCCTCCCTCTTCGCCCTTGTCACCGCCGGTCTGCTCACCCTCGGCGCGACCGGCTGCTTCAGCCAGGACGCGGCCGACGTGGAGCCGTTCGACGCGGAGGCCCAGAGCGCCGAGAACGACAGCGCGGAAGGGGTGACCACGACCCTGGCGGGCGAGCTCACGTACCTGGCCCCGCACGAGTACCTCGTCGAGAACCAGGCGTTCCACGTCGACGAGACCGCGCAGGTCCTCGGCGGGATCAACGTCTGCCCCGCCGAGGACGGCGTCGACGAGACCGGTTACGGAATCGTGGAGTGCTCCTACGAGGAGCTCGACGCCGCCGTTCAGGGGGGAACCGTCGTTCTCGCCGAGGTCGCGATCGTGGACGGGTTCGCCGAGTCGATCCTCGAATACCAGACGGACGGCCATGGGGACCCCGAGAGCGATTCCGCGGACGCGGCCCCGGCCGAAGGGGTGACCACGACCCTGGAGGGCGAGCTCACATACCTGGCCCCGCACGAGTACCTCGTCGAGAACCAGGCGTTCCACGTCGACGATGTCACGCAGATCTTCTGTGGGAACAACATCTCCCCCACCCAGGGCGCCGACGAGAGCGGTTACGCGACCCAGCCGTGCGCCGAGGTCGAGCTCGAAGCCGCCCTTCAGGAGGGAACCGTCGTTTACGCCGAGGTCGTGATCGTGGACGGTGTCGCCGAGTCGATCACCGAATACTAGGTCTGATCCCCGGAACGCCGGGAGAGCGGGCGACCGGGCCCGCCGGGGCGGTACTCCTCCACGGAGTGCCGCCCTTTCCGTGCCCTCAGCCGGTTTCCGGCACTCTGAGCGGAGGGCAGAGGCTCCGGTGGAAGGGGCGGGTCAGCCGGTCCTGCCGCGCGCCTTGATGAGCGGGCCGGTTCCGGTAAGGGCGTCCTTGACCGGCGCGACGGGCCTGCTGGCCGACCGGATGGGCACGATCGGCACCGCGATCGGGCGGGGACAGGGCTCCGGGCGCTGACCGGGTGACACGCGCGGCCCGCCACCCCCTACGGGCGGCGGCCCATCGGATCACTTTCCGTAGTGGTACCGGCAGGCGGCGATACGGATCTCGTCCTCGCTGATCCGATAGACCAACCGGTGTTCGTCGGTGATCCGCCGGGACCAGTACCCGTGGAAGCCGTGGCGGAGGGGTTCAGGCTTGCCCATGCCCTCGTTGCCGTTGCGGTCGATGTCCTTGATCAGGGCGTTGATACGTTTCAGGATCTTGCGGTCCTGGCCCTGCCACCAGACGTAGTCCTCCCAGGCGCCCTGCGCCCAGACGAGTTTCATTCGGCCAGGCCCCGCTCGATCCCCTGGTCGGACTCCAACTCCTCGATGGCGGTGACGAGGCGTCGCGCGTTCTCCGGACTGCGGAGGAGGTAGGCGGTCTCCCTGAGGGTCTCGTACTCCGACAACGCCATCATGACCACCGGCTCATGCCCGGCTCTGGTGATCACGACCTCCTCGCGGTCGTTCACGACGGAGTCGAGCGTGGCCGCGTAGTTCGCGCGGGACTCCGAGTAGCTCATCGTCTTCATCGCTGCGCCTCCTGGTTCCGTCGTTACACCCATCATTGTACAGGATTGCGTACGCAGGCCGCTGGGTTGACGTCTCCGACGGGGTCAGAGGCGGACGGGTTCGCGCGAGGGGTCGGTGACCATCCTCGGGTCGCGGTCGCGCAGGAGGGCGACGAGCGGGGCGGCGGTCCCCGCCTGCTGGATCGCCTCGCCCTCCTCGGCCAGCAGGCCGACGAGCTGGAAGAAGAGAACGATCCCGTTCGGGGTGTCCATGGCGCGGACCTCGGTGTCGGGCACGATGACCAGCGAGGTCATGTCGCCGTTGGCGGGCTCGCCGCCGAGCGGGGACGGGGTGACGATCCAGTGGCCCACGTCCAGGTCGATGCCCGCGAGGAAGCGGTCGGCCAGGGCGTGCAGGACGCGCAGGACCCAGGCGGGCACGGCCTCGTCGCCGTCCTCGCGCGGGACGCGGCAGGTGAACTCGAAGCCCGACCCGGAGACCCGGGGCTCCTCGCTGGTCTTCTCCCCCAGCTCGGTCAGGCCGAAGGACACCAGCAGCCAGTGACCGTCCAGGGGGTAGGCGAGCACCCCGTCGAGGCCGTCGGCGGGCTCGCCGTCCGGCGCGAACTGGACGGTCAGCGGCTGCACGTCGGGGTACCGCTCCGCCCACTCCTCGTAGATCCGGACGAGTCCGGGCAGCATCTCCAGCATCGCGTCGTCGCTCTCCACCTCGGGTGACGGGTCCGGGTCCGAGGATACGAGCGCGCCGGGAGCGCGCGGGCCGGTGGTGGGGGCGGCAGGGCATCGAACGGGCACGGTGGCGGGCGGCGGGACGGCCCGCGCCCTCCCGGGGCCGTTCGGCGGCGCGGATTCACCGGGGGCCGTCTCCGGGAACTCACATATTTCTTCCGATAGGAGAACCACAGAGACCCAAAGCGCATCCAAATGAAAACAGGCAGCGTTCAACGACTCCTGTGTCCGCTGATAAGGGCCAAGCATCCCACGGGGGCAAACCGGGGAAAGCGGCACCGCCTAACGGGATATTTAACTCCCGTCATCGATCATTGGCAAAGGCGGCGAGGACTCCTCCCGACCACGGAACACCTGGAGTCGCGCCAGCCTGCACAGACAGCGACGCCCACCAGGCGAAGGCCCGTCCTTCCCTCGCCCGGACGACACAAACCGCCCCTCCACGATCAATCCTTGAAATTTGACGGCAAAGCCTCCGATCTCTCTGGGCTGATGCCACTACAGCACCTCCAGGATTTTCTCCGGTATCCCCGATGCGCGTTTGAGCAGCCCACCTGTGGGCAAGCCGACACATAACGCACTTATCCCCCAATCCCTGGCGAGTCCATTCACTCACCGCTCTCCATAGGAAAGGCACACGATGAATCGCGATATCCGCACCAGCGCGCTGGCCGTTCTCTCCGCCGGTCTGCTCACCCTCGGTGCGACCGGCTTCAGCCCGGCGGCGGCCGCCGAGCAGGGAGGAGCCGAGACCCAGAACGTGGAGGCCAGCGCCGAAGGGTTCACCGGCACCCTCTCCGGCGAGGTCGTGTACCTGGCTCCGGGCGAGTACATCGTCGGCGACCAGGCGTTCTACGTCACCGAGGACACGCGGATCCTCGGCGGGCTGTACACCTGCGCCCCGGAGGTCCCCAACGACGACATGACCGGGACCGTGGAGTGCAGCATGGAGGAGTTCGAGGCCGAGCTGAAGGACGGGACCGTCGTCCTGGCCGGGGTCGAGGTCGTGGACGGGGTGGCCCAGACCATCACCGAGTTCCAGGCCTGATCCCCGACCGCGTTCCGTCTCCGGGGCCGCCCCGCCCTCCCGGGCGGGGGCGGCTCCGGCGCTGCTCCACCAGGCTCCGCCCCCGCCGTCGTGGCGCCGCTTCCGGCCGCCGCCGTCGAGGGCCTCGGGCGCCGTCAGTACCGGCTGCCCGTGGCGGACGGCACCTCGTCGAGTTCCCGCAGGTCCTCGGCGGACAGGACGAGGTCGGCCGCACCGGCGTTGTCACGCAGGTAGGCCGACTTCTTCGTTCCGGGGATCGGGATGACGTGGTCGCCCTGCGCGAGCGTCCACGCGATCGCGACCCGCGCCGGGGTGGTGCCGTGGCGCTGCGCGATCCGCCGCACCACGTCCACGATGCGCTGGTTCTCCCGCAGCGCCTCCTCCTGGAAGCGCGGCTGACCGGCGCGGAAGTCGCTCTCCTCCAGCGAGGAAGCGGTGACCGCCCCGGTCAGGAACCCCCTTCCGAGCGGGGAGAACGGCACGAACACCGCGTCGTTCGCGGCACACCAGCCGACCACGTCGCCCGGGCCCTCGGTCCCTCCCGTCAGGCCGCCTCCCCCGCCCGCGCTGCCGCCCGGCGTTCCCTGGGCGTCGCGGGTCCACAGGGACAGCTCCGACTGGACCGCCGCGACCGGATGGATCGCGTGCGCCTCCGCGGCCTGCTCCCGGGTGACCTCCGACAGCCCCAGGTGGCGCACCTTGCCCTCCGCCACCAGCTCGGCCATCGCACCCCAGGTCTCGGCGAGCGGCACCTCGGGGTCGACCCGGTGCAGGTAGTACAGGTCGACGGCGTCGGTGCCGAGCCTCCTCAGGCTCTCCTCCACCGACCGCCTCACGTGGTCGGGCGTTCCGTCGCGGTGCATCGCGTGCGTTTCGGCCTCGTCCATGACCAGTCCGGTCTTGGTGGCCACCACGACCTGATCTCGCAGCCCCTTGAGCGCCCGGCCCGCCAGTTCCTCGTTGTGCCCGCCGCCGTAGACCTGGGCGGTGTCCAGGAACGTCACCCCGAGGCCGACGGCCTCGCGGATCAGCTCCACCGACCGGGCGTCGTCGCGCTCGGAGGCCGAGTAGGCCCAGCTCATCCCCATCAGGCCGAGCCCTACGCCGCCGACCCGCGTCCCCCTGAACTCACGTGTGCGCATGCCGTCCACCCCTGCTTCCGTTCGGTCCGTGCGGTTGTCCGCGCGGCCCATCCTGGTACCGGGCGGGTGGGAACGGCAGACCCGGACCGTCCTGGCACTGCCAGTGTCACCCTCGCGGGGCCCGGCTCAGGCGCTGCGCACCAGGCGGGCGGTGCGTGCCAGGCGTTCCAGGGCCTCCATGGTGCCGGTCCCGGGACTGGGGTTGTGCAGGACCAGGGAATGGCCGGGGAGGTCGGGGATGGACAGCAGCGACGCCTCGAAGACGAGGTCTCCGACGTCGGGATGGGTGACGGCCTTGACCGCGCGGGAGGCGGCGGCCACCTCGTGGCGGGACCACAGCTCGGCGAACTCGGGGCTGACCGATCTCAGGTCCGCCGCGATCCGGGCGAACCCCGGGTCGTCGGGGTAGCGGGCGGCGTCCCCGCGAAAGCGCGCGACGACCCCGGGCGCCGCGTCGTTCCAGTGGCTCATGAGACGGCGGTACCTGGCACTGGTGAAGAAGGTCACCAGGCAGTTGTGGTCGGTGCCGCCGTAACCGAGCACCTCCGCGGCCGGTCCGTTGAACGCCACCAGGTTCCAGTGGCGGTCGCGGATGTAGGCGGGGCGGGGAGTCCAGGAGTCCAGCACCCGGAGGAGTTCGTCCGGAACCCCGGCTCCGGGGGCCTCCTCGGCCACCGGGGGGTTGAGGCCGGAGAGGAGGTACAGGTGCACACGCTCGTCCGTGTCCATCCGCAGGGTGCGGGCGACGGCGTCCAGGACGCCTCCGGAGACGTTGATGTCGCGGCCCTGTTCGAGCCTGGTGTACCAGGAGACGCCGACTCCGGCGAGCACGGCCACCTCCTCGCGCCGCAGCCCGGGGGTGCGGCGGCGCCCGGCCCTCGGCATCCCCACGTCCTCGGGGCTCAGGCTCTCGCGACGTGTGCGGAGGAAGTCGCGCAGCTCCTCACGGCGGCGTTCCGATGACGCGGACGACGGCGAAGGACTCATGGGCACACGATAGTCCGGCGGCGCGCGGCGGCACGTCCCCGGGCGACGGTGGAGCGGCCCCGTCGGCCCGGGGCACAGGGGTCGACGACGCTCTGAGCAGAGGGCGGAGGCTCCGGCGGGTGGGACAGGCCAGCGGGACCGTTGCTGTCGCTATCGCGCGGTCAGCAGCTCCGAGGCGAACCTGCGCGCGTGGGGTGCCAGACGCGCGTGGACCGCGTCCCGCTCGGCCGCTTGGACGATCTCGGCACAGATGATCAGGTGCGCCAGTCGCCCCGCGTCGGTGTTCAGCACGTCGGCGAAGACTTCGCGTGTGTGACTACCGCGGTCGGCGGTTTCTACGCACCCCCCGAAGGACTTGCGCTTGCGTAGGTGCTCCTGGGACTGGGTGACCAAGCCACCGGGGCGGTACTCCTCCACGGAGCGCCGCCCCTTGGCCTTGCCCTCAACCGCTCCACGCGGCGGCCGTACACACACCGACCCCCTTCCAGAACAGAGAGGCCGTTGCTTACGGAAGCGAGAGCGGCCAGCGCTGGTCGCTCTCCGCCGAACCGAACCACACGTGCTGGTCCTCAGGCGTGACGGTGACGCCGAAGGCGCTCCAGTCCGGCTGACCGTTGGTGAGCCACCACCGGTGTGCGTCCTCCACCTGCGTCCACAGACGGCGCGGACCGCCCTGGACCACCGGGTAGCGGCCCTCGACCGCGTCCATGTCGATCTCGGCCCAGGCCCCGTCGGCACCCTCCATGAAGAGGAAGTCCCCTCCGGTGTCGGCCGTCCTGACGACGGTGTCGGCGTCCATGGTGGCGAGTTGCGCAAGGAACGCCATGGCCCGTTCGTCACGCACGACCGAAGGGTTCAGCGTGGTCGTGCTCTGTTCCCCAGCGTCGTCCACGCTGACGCGCTGGCGGGGAACGCTGCTGCGAGCGGGCATGAACCCGGCCCACTGCGGAAGGAAGCGCCCCTGCGCGGTGCGGTCGTCGCGCACCCGAAGCTTGAGCATGGCGCCTCCGGTGCCTCCCGCGATGTTGACGAGGATGCACCCGCCCGGTGCCACCTGGGTGATCCACTCCGGCGGAACGTGGGTGAAGGCCGTGGTGCTGACGATCCGGTCATACGGGGCGCGGTCGGGAAAACCCCTGTGCCCGTCGCATTCGGCCACAACAGGTGTGTTGTCCCCCAGGGCGGCGAGGCGGCGGACGGCGTCGGAGACCAGACGCGGTGAGATGTCGATGCTCGTGACCCGGCCCGAACCCAGCACCTCGCACAGGATCGCCGCGTTGTACCCCGAGCCGACTCCGATCTCCAGTACACGGGGGTCATCGTCCAGGTCGAGTTGGCGCAACATCTGCGCCATGAGGCTGGGCATTGTGGAGGAACTGGTCCACCGGCCGGTACCGAATCCCCCGGGTAGGGCGTCTACGACCGGTTCTCCGGCGATCTCGATGGTCAGCGTCTCGTCGGCGTAGACGTGGCGCGCCCACTCCTCACGCTGATCGGGGGATTCACTCCGTACGAGCCTGTAGCGCACGCCCTGCGGGGTGTACTCGTGCAGGGCGAAGGCCGGGACGAACACACCCCGGTCCACACGTCGGAACGCCTCGGTGAGGCGGTCGCCGGTCTCCAGCGCGCCCTCCTCGACCAGGCGGTCGGTGAGCTTGGACGAGGGTTCGTGAACGACTCGGGTCACATCTGTCCTTTCTCCAGTAGTGCGGCGATGCTCTGTCCGATGGGCAGACCGCAGTGGTCCGCGAGCCATCCCCACTCGCCGTTGGGGTTGACCTCCAGCAGGGTCCACCCGCCATCGGGTGAGACCACGAAGTCGGCGGCGCCGCAGACGAGGCCGAAGGCGCGCATGTAGCGCTCCAGGCCGGAGCGGACGTCGTCGGGCACGCCGACGACCTCGTACCGGTGGGCGTCGTAGTCGCTGCGCCAGTCGATGTGCGCGGCCTGGGATCGGGCGTGGATGGCCACGGCGAACATCGTCTCGCCCACGACGGTCAGGCGGACCTCGAACGCCTTGTCCACCCACTCCTGGAAGCAGTGGGCGGTCAGGCCCACGGCGGGGTCGCGGAGTTCCTCCACGGCGGCGACGGCGCTGGCGTAGACAATCCGGGTACGGCCCTGTTCGACGTGCAACGCGCCGCCGACCGGCTTGTACACGACGGGGCCGCAGATACCGGCGGCCCAGTCGGCGGCGTGGTCGGGCACGTTCGTGATGATCGTGCGCGGCACCCTCAGCCCGGCCCTGGTCGCTGTCGCGAGCTGGACGGGCTTGTACTCGGCCGCGCTCATGCGTGACGGCTGGTTGATCCAGAGGCAGTCCAGCGCCAGGAGGACACCGCCGAAACCCATACGGGCCTCGCGGTAGGCCCAGCGCTGGTCGGGACCGGACATGCCTTCGGCCAACGTGAACTGGGAGGGGCGTCGGTAGTAGACGCCGCGCACCGACCCCAGGTCCACTGCGCGGAAGGCGTCGTGGACTGCTCCCGCCCAGTTCCCGTCGAAGGCGGCCTCAACGGTCATCGAGGCGGGGAAGTCGCCGGGGTCCATGCGCACGACGGGCACGCCGCGTTCGGACAGGTGGTGGATCACGGGGTCGGCGGTGCCGTCCTCGGTGTGGGTGAGGACGAGCACCGCCTTCCGCGCTGCGGAGGAGGCCATCAGTCGGTGGTGGTTTCCTCGGTGCTCGGCCGCGCGCTGTCGGGTTCTCCGGTGGTCTCCTTGGTGCCGCTGGAACGCTTGCCTACGGCCGGTGCTCCGGTGAGGCGGTCGGTCCCCTGCTGGGTCACGGGGTCGTAGACGTAGCGGTCCACCGCTGCGGTCACCTCGGGGCGCAGCTTCGGGGTGACCGCGCGCCGCAGCCCCCAGGGCCGGACTCCGGTCGGAGGTTCGTCGCTGGCTTCGAAGACGGCCGTCGAAGGGTCCAGGGGGAAGGCGTCACCGAGGCGGGCGATCTGCGCGCGGGACTCGCCGTCGGGCGACTCCAGCAGGGTTGAGAGGTTCGTGGAGGACATAGGGAGTTCCTTCCTTGCTTCGGATACCTCGCACCAGGTCAGCGCGGGGTTTCACCAGTTCCACTCGGACGGTGCCAGCGGAACCGGGGAGCTTTCGCCTTGCCGCTGAGTCCGTGCTGCCCGGGGTTTCGGCCAGATCGGCAGGCCGTCGCGGATGCGCGGACCGGCTCGTGGCGGCTCTAACGGGCCGGGACGGCATCATCCGGCTGGTGCAGGAGGGCGGCGATGTGTTCCTTGGGGTAGCGGCGTGCTCCGCCCGGGGTGCGGAAGGGCCGGAGGACACGGTCCCAGTCGCCTCGGTGGAGGCTGCGGGTGCGGATGTTGAACAGGGCGGCGACTTCGCCGGGGGTGAGTACGTCGGGGCGGCCGTCGAGGAGATAGCGGTAGTCGGGCATGAGGCGCTTTCCGTGTTCGGCGGATGGGCGTGGCACGAGGCAGTGCCGTTCCTCAGGCGCTGGCGGTGAGAGCCCCGGTCCACTGGTGCCCGGCGCGGTCGATGAGGGCGCGCACCGTCAGGGGTCCGCCCGCGTTCCCCGCCCAGTCCCAGGACACCGACAGCTCATCCAGCATCAGCAGCCCGTTGCCGGTGGCCGCCAGCGGTTCCGTGGGCTTTCGCGGACGCGGAAAGCGGATGGGCTGGTCCGGCCTGGGGCCGTCGTCGGTGACCGTCAGCGTGTAGGTGTGGGGCTTGCGGTGCAGCGTGACCCGGACGGTGCCGCCGGGGTCGCCGGATCGACTGTGCTGCTGCGCGTTGGTGACCAGCAGACTCACGGCCAACACCAGCGGAAAGGCCGCACGGCGCGGGGAGCGGGCGTTGCGGTAGGCCCAGTTCCGGGCGATCCCGACGTGGCGGGGATCGCTGCCCAGGACGATGCCGCAGCGGTCGGAGTCGTCGAACCGCATCCGCCAGGGCGGTTGGAGCGTCGGCGTTCGGCGGCTGGGAACGCCTTCCGGGGTGGACTGACGAGGGATAGCCTGGTTCATGTTCGTACCTGTTGTCGTGAGAAGCACGGGTTCCGGACCAGGTCCCGGGGTTGTCAGTACAGCCGCCGGGACTTTTCTTCGGCCGTCGTCACAGTCTCATCAGAAGGCTCGCCTGATCTACCGATCGGCGGGAAATGCGAAATTCTCAGGTAAACACTGTTGGCGCCTGATAGCGGACTGGTAAGAATCTGTGCATGGCGAACGAGGTCGATCCGAAGGCTCGGAAGTTCGGCGCCCAGGTGCGCCGGTTCCGTGAACAGGCGGGACTTTCGCAGAGCAGGCTCGCAGGCCTGCTACCAGCGTCCCAGGCGACGGTCAGTGATATCGAGCTGGGAAAGACGCCCGCCAAAAAGGACACAGCGGAACGAATTGACCAGGTGCTTAACAGCGAAGGTCGGTTGGTCGCCGTGTGGGAGGAGCAGCACGAGGCCTACCAGCCGCCGGATTGGTACAGGAAGCTGCCGATCGTGGAACAGCGAGCCACTCAGGTTCATGAGTATCAGCCCCTTCTCGTTCCCGGGCTTCTACAGACACGGGGCTACGCAGGCGCCTCGATCAGGGCGAGCAACCGGGCGGACTCACAGACAGCAGTAGAGGCCAAGGTGGCAGAACGTACCGAGCGCCAGTCGATCCTGCGTCGCGATGACCCACCCTTCTTCTCGGTCGTTCTGGACGAGACCGCGCTGTACCGGCGTCTCGGCAGCCCTGACATCATGAGAGAACAGCTTGGGCACCTGTTGGAGACCTCCGCGTGGAGCAGAGTGGAGATACTGATCGTCCCCGCCGATACCTGGAACCATCCGGGGTTGGACAGTGGGTTCAAGCTGCTGAGGGTTCCGGACACTGGGATGTTCCTCTACGTGGAGACCAAATCAAGTGGAGGAGTGATCGTCGACTCTGGCACGGTCGATGAGCACATCTCTTTAATCGGGGACCTGCGGGGGGTCGCGCTCCCTCCCGATCAGTCACGGTCGCTGATCAAGAAAGCACAAGGAGAAGTCGAGTGATCACCGAAGAAACGTGGCACAAGTCCACCTACAGCGCTGGCGAAACCAACTGCGTGGAGGCCCACCTGACCGCCTCCTCATGGCACAAGTCCACTTACAGCAGGGGCGACACCAACTGTGTCGAGGTTGCCGAGGGTGTCACCACGGCGGTGCGGGACACGCAGAACCGCGAGCTGGGACACCTGTCGTTCGCGGCCACCGAGTGGACCGCGCTCGTGGACTCGCTCAAGAGCCTCGGCTAGCCACCGGAAGCTACGGGGCGGTACTCCGCCAGGGGTACCGCCCTTTTCACGCCGCCGCACGGTCTCCGGCGTTCCGATCTTCCAGGCCCTCGGGCGGGCCGGTGATGAGCGCGACCACGGTACTGCCCCTGCGGAACCTTCCTCGCGCTACCAGGTCATAGACCCCGGCGAGCATCTTGGCCACGTAGATCCGCTCCAGCAGCACCCCATGGCGCGCGCGGAACTCCTGGATGAAAGCGGCCAGTTCGGGCGGGTATTTGGCGAACCCTCCGAAGTGATAGCCGGTCTCGACCGACCAGTTGCCGGTCACCGCGCCTGCATCCTCCTGGAACCGGCGCACCTCCTCGATGAGGAAGTCACCGTCCTTCAACACTGAGAAGCCGATGGCTTCCCGTCCGGGGGCAAGCCCCGCCGCCAGACCAGCGAGAGTTCCGCCTGTGCCGCACGCGCAGCAGACAGCGTCGAAGCCCTCGCTGATCTCAGCGGCGATCGGTACACATCCGCGCACGGCCAGGGCATTGCTTCCGCCTTCGGGCAGCAGGTAGAAGTCACCGAACCGCTCGCGCAACCCGTCGATGACTTCGGGCGTGTGCTTGGCCCGGTAGGTGGTCCGGTCCAGGTACTCCAGCCGCATCCCCTGCGCGGCGGCATAGGTGAGCGACCAGTTGAGCGGCAGGTGTTCCTCACCTCGGATAACGCCGATGGTCGAGAACCCGCATGCCCTTCCAGCCGCAGCCACCGCACGGATGTGGTTGGAGTAGGCGCCACCGAAGGTCAGCAACGTGGAACGGCCCTGTTCGTGCGCCGCCTGGAGGTTGAGGTGGAGCTTGCGCCACTTGTTGCCCGGCACCTCGGCGCTGATGAGGTCATCTCGTTTGAGCAGCAGGCGGACCCCGTGCTCGCGCAAGAGGTCGTCGTTGACCTCATCCAACGGCGAAGGCAACCGTACGTCTGCGTGGCCACAGCCTTTGAGCCCCATACGGGACAGGCTAGTCGCGGTGACCGGGGAGCCCACTGGGCGGAGCATCACGCCGCTCCGGCCAAGGGACGGCGCTCCACCACGGCATGCCGTCCTTTCTCAGACGACCATGTGGCGATGGGTCTTCTGAACAAATGGCATTAATACCGACATCAAGGGCTATTTGCTCAGAATTCCGGAGCATCCAAGGGAGCCCTCCCCGGGCCCTCGAACTGCGGCGACGCAGTTAACCCGAGATTACTCCGGAGTAGTTCGCAGAAAGATTCGCTTCCGCGTCACCCCTGCTCTAATCTGGCACCGAACACACAACTCAATCCACGCAATGACCCCGCGACGGTTACTCACCGCCCGGGGTCGTGGCCAGCAACCTTTCAACCTTCAAACCCAAGGAAATTGCCAGCATGCGCCAGTTTAGCGCTGCGCTTCTCAGCCGTGCCTTCGGCCCGCTGATCGCGCTCTTCTCCTCCCCGTGCGGACGCCACTCCTGCACCGGTGGCCGTCGCCGCCGCTCCACCCGGGTCCGCCGCTACGCCCCGGTTCCCGCCCAGGTTTCCACTCCGGTCGAGGCCACCACACCTCCCGCGCGAAACGCCCGAACCCCGGAGCGCCCCAGGCTCCCCGCCGTTTCCAGCTCTGCCCCCGTCCCCGCGGCCCGCCTGGCCCCACCGAGCGAACGCTTCCCCGCCGAAGACATCGCCCTGGTCCGCCCCTACTACGAGGCCCGCGAACGCCTACGCCTGCGCGCACCCGAGAACCCGGTTCCCGCGCCCCGCGCACCCGAGCCGCGAACAGCCGAGTCCCGAAACACCGAGCCCCGAAACACCGAGACCGAAACCGAAGAGGTCCAGCGCGGGCTCGACCGGGCCAAGGCGCAGGCCAAGGTCATGCTCCAGCAGTGGAGGAACGACCCCGGCGGCGACCTGCTCGGCGAACCCGCACCCCGGTTCGGAGTCGTCCGGGCCAGGCCGACGCCGCCCCGGTACGCCGAGTGGGACGAGCTGACCTCCGCGACCCGAGCCTGGCTGGACCAGCAGGAACGGCGAACGCAGCAGCCCCCGCAGCCTCCACAGACCCGGCAGCCCCAGCAGCGACACCACCGACAGGCGGTCCCGGCATGATCTTCCCGACCCCACCCAAGGTCGCGCACGCGCTCGCCCCCTGGGAGCACCGCGTTCCCCCGGGCGGCGCCCCGCCCAGCCCGCCCACCCGGCCTCCCTGCGCCCCCACCAGCTGAAACCTCCGGACGGGCGGGGCCGCGACCAGCGCCTCCCCGCCCTCCGCCACGTCCCCTGGGGCGTCCGCACGACGGCGCGCCTCGCCGGAACTTCGCCCCCTTTTGGTATCCCCTGGGACACAACTCCCTCCCCCCTACTGGCGTCCGGGGCTACTCGGTAGTAACATTGACTTGTTACTAGTCGGTAGATCCGCGTGTACAGACACCGCGGCCAGGGACACAGCGGAGCTGTCCATGACGCATTACAAGAGCAACCTGCGCGACATCGAGTTCAACCTCTTCGAGGTCTTCAGGCGCCAGGACGTACTGGGCCAGGCCCCCTTCGAGGAGCTCGACGAGGAGACCGCCCGCACGATCCTGGACGAGGTCAACCGCCTCGCCACCGGCGTCGTCGCGGAGTCCTTCGAGGACGCGGACCGCAACCCCCCGGTCTTCGACCCGAAAACGAACACCGTCGCGATCCCCGAGAGCCTGAAGAAGTCCTACAAGGCCTACATGGACGCCGGCTGGTACAACCTCGACCTCCCCCAGGAGCTGGGCGGCATCGGCGCCCCCCGCTCCCTGGTCTGGTCCGCGGCCGAGCTGGTCCTCGGCTCCAACCCCGCCGTGCACATGTACTCGGCCGGTCCGGGCTTCGCGAGCATCCTCCACGCGGAGGGCAACGAGGAGCAGAAGCGGTTCGCCGAGCTCGCCATCGAGCGCGGCTGGGGCGCCACCATGGTCCTGACCGAGCCCGACGCCGGATCGGACGTCGGCGCCGGCCGCACCAAGGCCGTCGACCAGGGCGACGGCACCTGGCACATCGAGGGCGTGAAGCGCTTCATCACCTCGGCCGAGCACGACATGAGCGAGAACATCTTCCACCTGGTGCTCGCGCGCCCCGAGGGCGCGGGCCCCGGCACCAAGGGCCTCTCGCTCTTCCTGGTCCCCAAGTACCTGGTCAACGAGGACGGCTCGCCCGGCGAGCGCAACGGCGCCTACGTGACCAACGTCGAGCACAAGATGGGCCTCAAGGCCTCCACCACCTGTGAGCTGACCTTCGGCGACAAGCACCCCGCCGTCGGCTACCTCGTGGGCGACAAGCACGACGGCATCCGCCAGATGTTCCTCGTCATCGAGTACGCGCGCATGATGGTCGGGACCAAGGCGATCGCCACCCTGTCCACCGGCTACCTCAACGCCCTGGAGTACGCCAAGGAGCGCGTGCAGGGCAACGACCTGGCCGCGGGCAAGGACTCCCCCAAGGTGACCATCACCCACCACCCGGACGTGCGCCGCAGCCTCATGACGCAGAAGTCCTACGTGGAGGCCATGCGCGCCCTGGTGCTGTACACCGCCACCCAGCAGGACGCGATCCAGATCGCGCACCGCACGGGCCAGGACGCCACGGAGCTGGAGGCGATGAACGACCTCCTGCTGCCGATCGTCAAGGGCGTGGGCTCCGAGCGCTCCTACGCGCTGCTCGCCGAGTCCCTCCAGACCCTGGGCGGCTCCGGGTTCCTCCAGGAGTACCCGATCGAGCAGTACATCCGGGACGCC
This sequence comes from Nocardiopsis synnemataformans DSM 44143, assembly GCA_000340945.1. Taxonomy (GTDB): domain Bacteria; phylum Actinomycetota; class Actinomycetes; order Streptosporangiales; family Streptosporangiaceae; genus Nocardiopsis; species Nocardiopsis synnemataformans. The sequence continues at coordinate 16,472 of ANAW01000028.1, forward strand.
AAGATCGACACCCTCTACGAGGGCACCACCGCGATCCAGGCCCAGGACTTCTTCTTCCGCAAGATCGTGAAGAACGGCGGCCAGTCGCTGGGCGCGCTGGCCGGGGAGATCAAGGCCTTCGCCCAGAGCGACGCGGGCAACGGCCAGCTCAAGCAGGAGCGCGCGCTGCTCCTGGAGGCGGCCGAGAACGTCGAGAAGATCGTCGAGCTCATGGTCGGCCACGCGATGGGCTCCGCCGAGGACGCGCGCGAGCTGTACAAGGTGGGCCTGAACTCCACCCGCCTGCTCATGGCCTTCGGTGACGTCGTCCTGTCCTGGCTGCTGCTGCGCCAGGCCGAGGTGGCCCTCAACAGCATCGACGGCGCCAGCGACGAGGACAAGGACTTCTACACCGGCAAGATCGCCGCCGCGCGCTTCTTCGCCGAGCAGTTCCTGCCGCGCATCGCCGCCGAGCGCCGCATCGCCGAGGGCGTGACGGTGGACCTGATGGACGTCCCCGAGTCCGCCTTCTAACCCTCCGCCTTCTCACCCCGTCGGACCCCGCCAAGGGCGGGACGGCCTCCGGGCCGTCCCGCCCTTCGGCGTGCGCTTCCGCTTCCGCCGGACACTGATGTCACACCGTTCTCAACCGCTCCACCGGCTGCCCTGTGATCTCCGCGATCAGCTCGAAGTCCTTGTCGAGGTGGAGGAGGGTGAGTCCGGCGCGTTCGGCCACCGCCGCTATGAGAAGGACAGGGATGCCCGGAGCCCGGTGCTGCCCCCGGTCCGCGAGCATCGCCTGGACCTCGACCGCTCGGTCCTCCATCGCGGGCGTGACGTACTCGACGGGCATCACCGCAAGCGGTGGCCGACCGAGGAAGTTGCGCAACTCGCCGCCGGTCCTGGCGGAGAACCCGACCTCCAGGCGGGTCACCGTGGATATGCGGACCATCCCGCGTTCGATCCGCGTGGCCCACTCCTGCGCGTCGGGGCTCACCGCCAGTCGCACGAACGCTGATTTGTCGATGAGCCAGATCATTCCCACGCCCGTTTCATGACCTCCGGATCGGCGAGGTCGGAGAAGGCTTCGGAGAAGCGTGCCAGGTCGTCCACGGTCACCGCACCGCCGGAGGCGTGCGCTGTCCGCTCCAGCGAGCGTCTCAGGTACTCGCTACGCGACAGCCCCTGTCTCCTGGCGTCCGCGTCGATGACCTCCAGGACGTCTTCCGGCACATTTCGGATCAACACGTCGGCCATGGGACCACCTCCAAGTGATATCCAATGATATCCCTTCGAGGCCGCGTCGCTGGAACTGGTGGGCCCCCGAGGACGGCGCGGAACCCCCCGGCCTCGACACGGCCATGGAGACGGTCCGGCGGGCCGGGTTCACCGGCGCCTGACGCCCCTCCGCTCAACGGGCCGTCGGCGGGGACCACACGTAGGGGGTCGTGGTGGTCACCTCCTCGAAGCCCAGGCGGCGCAGGATCGGCGCGCTGTCGTCGGAGGCGTCCACCTGGAGGTGGCGGACCCCGCGCGCGGCGGCGATCCGGGCGCGGGTGGACACCAGGGCCCGGTAGATCCCCCGGCCCCGCCAGTCGGGCAGCGTGGAACCGCCCCAGAGCCCGGCGAAGTCCGTCCCCTCGTGGAACACCAGCCACGCGGCGGACACCACCTCGCCTCCGGCCTCGGCGGTCAGGACCACGATCCCCTCCGGGTCGGCGGCGATCCGGGCGGCCAGGTCGTCGCCCAGCCAGCTCCAGTCCGCGCCCCACAGCCGGGACTCCATGTCGGCGATCCGGCGCAGGTCGGCCGTCTCGGCCACCCTGCGCAGCACGACCCCGGCGGGCGGCGCGGACGCGGTGGCGACCGCGTCGGTCCGGCCGACCAGGACGGTCTCGCGCTCCTCGGGCGCGAACCCCGCCGCACGGAGGCGGTCGGTCAGGTCCTCGGGCAGGTCGTGCCCGTGGGTCTTCCACTCCACGGACTCCCCGCGCGCCGCGAAGCGGTCGCGCTGCCGGGCGATCAGCCGGTCCAGCGCGGCCCCGCGCACGCCCGTGTCGGGCGGCGCGCAGACCAGCCCCCTGCGCTGGCCGACCAGCCGCGTCACCGGGCCGTCCCGCTCGGCCCGGACTCCGGCGGGGAGGACCCGGGGCACGCCCCGCATCTGTTCGTCATAGGCCGCCAGCAGGCTCTGCTTCGTCGTCACGGGCCGACACTACGGACCCATCCTCGGTGCCGGTCAACCGCTTTTCGCGCGCGGCCGGACAGGGCGCTCCGCGCTACCGGCCCCCGCGCCCGTCCCCGCACCGCGGCTCCGCGCCCGTCCCCGCGCGTACGGGACGCGCCCGCCCCGGCGCCGGTCCCACGTGTACGGGGGGTCGCACTGGGTAGCCGCTCACCCGAGCGCGTGCGCCACCGGTGGGCGCACGGAAGGAGGGCAGGTCATGGCACGCGACGACCGCGTCGAGGGAGCAGAAGAGTTCGACGACTACGACCGCGTGGCGGTGGTGACGGGCGCGGACAGCGGGATCGGCCGGGCGACCGCGGTCCGCCTCGCGCAGCAGGGCTTCGACGTCGGCGTCACCTTCCACCACGACGAGGAGGGCGTGCACCGCACGGAGGCGGAGATCCGCGAGATCGGCCGCCGGGTGTCGGTGCGCCAGCACGACCTCGCCGACCCCGTGCGGGGTTCGGAGGCCGTCGCCGAGCTGATCGAGGACCTCGGCGGCGTGGGCGTCCTGGTCAACAACGCGGGCACCGGCTCCGGGGAACAACTGCTGGACACCGACTACGAGCGCTGGCGCGAGGTCCTGTCCGTGGACCTGGACGCGCCCTTCCTCTGCTCGAAGATCGCGGCCACGCACATGCGCGACGCCGGTCGCGGCGGCCGCATCGTCAACATCACCAGCGTGCACGAGGAGTTCCCTCGGGTGACCGCGGGCGCCTACTGCGCCGCCAAGGGCGGGCTGAAGCTGCTCACCCGCGTCCTGGCCCTGGAACTGGGCCTGTACGGCATCACCGTGAACGCGGTGGCGCCGGGCGAGATCGCCACGCCCATGACCGGACAGCACGAGGAGGAGCCCGCGCTGGACTCGCGCGCCGGGTACCCGCTGTCCCGGCCGGGCCACGCCTACGAGGTGGCGGAGGCCGTGGCCTTCCTCGCCAAGCCGGAGGCGTCCTACGTCACCGGCGCATCGCTGTTCGTGGACGGCGGGCTCTCCCTGATGGGCCCGCAGGCCGGAGGCGCGCTCCAGGACGCCACCTGGCGCGCAGGCTGACCTTCGGCCGTATCCGGGATCCGCCGCCGCGGACGGCGAGGTGGCTCCGGCCCGCCCCGGCGTCACCTCGCGGGCCGTGCGCGGCGGGCTCCCGGGCGAAGGTGACGCGAACGGGGGTCAGGACTCAGGCGCGCCGGGCTCCACGGCGGGCTCCGCGCCGGCCTCCTCCGCGGCCGACCACCCGGACCAGTGGCGGACCTCCACCAGGATGATCGCCTCATCGGGCGGCGTGTCGCGGTACCGGGGATAGCGCTCCACCAGCCGATCGCGGGCCTCGGTCCAGGCCGGGCCGTTGTGCTGGACCAGCGCCTCACCGTCCGCGCGGACCCACCACAGCCGGTCCCAGTCGTCGGAGTACTCGTCCGTGAGCAGCGACACCCGGGGGTTGCCCTCGATGTTGCGCATCCGCCTGAGCCGGTACGTGGTCTTGGGCTTGTGGTCCACGGGGATCGCGATCGTGTCGCCGTAGGCCGCGAACACCACGGGCACCAGGTGGGGCTGCCCGTGGTCGCCCACCGTGGCCAGCCTGGCGACGCGGCTCCGCGCGAACATCTCCCTGGACCGCTCCGGACTCCACCTCATAACAGAGAAAATCCCACGCGGCCCGGGACCGCACAAGGGGCACGCACGCTCCTTTTTCTCCCCTTGTCCTCACGCGCGCACGCGCGCGGGGGACCCCTCCGGCGGGCCGGGAACGCTCAGCTGCTTGTTCTCACGCGCGCGGGGCCCGTTGGGCAACTTGACCAGCGCCCGCTGGCGGGACGCGCTCACGCGCACGCACGCGGGCCCCCTCACGACGAAGGCCGGTCCCGCAGGACCGGCCTCCACGCGTGCGTCCGTCCCCGTCTCCGGGAGCAGGGGCGCACGCTCTCCTCCTCACCCACGCGCACGCGCGCGGGGCCGCGAGCCCTAGCCCCGGGAGCGGCGGAGGACGAAGAAGTACAGCGCCGCGGTCGCGCACACCGTGGCGACGGCCATCGGCACGAACGCCAGCTGGTAGGCCTCGGGCCCCTCCGGCAGCGCCTGGAGCAGCGCGCCCGCCGCCACCGTGCACACCACGGCGGTCGTGAACCCGCTCATGTTCACCAGGCCGGAGGCGACGCCGGTCCGGCTCCCGGGGGTCCCGTCGCGCG
>ANAW01000029.1:0-5053 GCA_000340945.1 Nocardiopsis synnemataformans DSM 44143
TGAACCCGCTCATGTTCACCAGGCCGGAGGCGACGCCGGTCCGGCTCGCGGGGATCCCGTCGCGCGCGAAGTCGAAGGAGACCGTCGGCGCCAGGGTCTGCCCCACCGCGCTCACCGCCAGCACCGTCAGCCCCACGGCCACCGGGACTCCCCCGGGCCACGCCACCAGCAGCAGCCAGCCCAGGCTCAGTGCCGTGCTCAGGGTGAGCCCCAGCCACCGGCGCACGCCGGGGTTGCGGCCGATCACGACGCCCGCGAGCGGCGCTATCCACAGTCCGCCCGCGGCCAGGGCGGTGAGGGTGAGCGCGGCGGTGTCCTCGGGCAGCCCCAGGCCGCTCACGAGGAACGGGTAGCCCCACAGCACCATCATCATCGTGAACGGGGCCATGACGGCCGCGTGGTGGGCCATGCCGATCTGCGGGCCGCGCGAGCGCAGCGCCTCCTTGAGCGCGGCCCACACCGAGATCGGGTCGGCGACCGTGGAGCGTCCCGCCGCCCCGGCTGGACGGTCGCGCACGACCGCCAGCATCAGCAGGGCCATCAGCGCGGTCAGGGCCGTGGTGGACAGGAAGGCCGCCACCCAGCCGAACCCCTCCAGGGCCCACGCCAGCGGCGCGGCGCTGGCCACCTGCCCCGTTCCGCCGACCACGCCGGTGAGCCCGCTGACGAGGGCGTAGCGCGCACGCGGGAACCACAGGGCCGCCAGCCGGATGACGTTGAGGAAGACCAGGGCGTCGCCGAGGCCGATGAGGAACCGTCCGGCCACCGCCACCTCGATGCCGGGGGCGAGGGCGAACAGGCACGACCCGACCGCCATCGCCGCCATGCCCATCACGAGCGTGTAGCGGGGCCCGAGCCGGTCGGCCAGCAGCCCGGCGGGCACCTGGAGGACCACGTACACCAGGAGTTGCAGCATCGGCAGCAGGGAGAGCAGAGCCGGCCCCACGTCGAAGCGGGCCTGTGCCTCCAGGGCGGCCACGCCGAGACCGTTGCGCTGGAGCATCGCCAGGAAGTACCCGCCCACGGCGACGCCCCACACGAGCCAGGCCCTGGCACCGCCCGCGGGTTCGGAGGCCACGGCGCCCTCCCGTGCAGTAGTCCGGTCACCGGATGTCTCGGTCTGTGTCACTGGGCGACTTCTCTCCGTTTCGTACGACCGTTCCAGTGTCCTCCACATACGGGACCAGCCCTTACACCGGGGTGAAAGCGTGGGCAAAACCGACAGGAACACCGGTATGCCGGGAGGACGCGCAGACGGCAAAGCCGGGGTTTGACCGGGTCAAGGGCCCGTAACCTGCGAGAAGTCGCTGAGAGTCACGACAAACACGCCAAGAGTCGCCACAACGGGTGACACTGGCGACATCTCCTCCGCAATCGGACGGGCTTTACGCGGCGCAGAAAAAGCGATCGCGCGTTCGGAATACCTATCCTGAGCTGCGGGTTCTTGGTTTGGTGAAGTCGAGACACATTCGTTAAATGTGATATTGGTCACTTGTAGAAGCCTCGACTACCGGGGGTCAGTTGCTGCTAGCATCCGGAGCGCAAAGAATAACTACGAGGTAACGACATCGTTCACGCCTCACCAACTTTGTGGAGGGAACCCGCCAAGGCCACCTGAGGCGGATCACCTCGGACCGCGGCGACGTGGCCGCACAAGCGAACACGGCACCGCGGCAACCTAGACCACTGGAGACGACCTTGAGTCACTGGCGCCTGAACAACCCCCGGGCCTCCCGGGCGAAATCGGCCCTCGCCAGGCGAATCAAGCACAAGCCCCGCCACGCCTTCTGCGCCCAGCGCGCGATCACGGCACTCCTGGGCGAGCTCGCCTCCGTGACCTCCCGCCAGTTCTACTGGTCGGGCAGCTCCGAGCTGGCCGTCGTCTCGGTCCAGCGCGACGTCAACGTCTGGTGTCGCGACGGCCGCTTCTTCTGGAACGACCTGTTCCACGGCGGCCCCGTCTCGCATCCCGCGAGCGACCCCGTCGGCGCCGCCGAACTCCTCAACCCCTTCGCACAGGGGCCCGAGCCGGTCTACGGCCACGGCAGCGTCATCAGCCACACGGTCGCCGCCTGAGGCTCCGCGGCCAGCCCTGAGACCACGCGGCCAGCAGAGCCGCTCAGGCTCCGGCTCCCGCCCGCGGCCCTCGCCCCCGCGTGAACCCGTCCGCGCACACCCCTGTCCGGTGCACGGCCCTCGTACGGACGCCAGAGGCCCCCGGAACGCCTGTGGACGACCCCAGGCCCCGCGCGCGGACCCCGTGGCCCCGCACGGCGCCGTCCTCCCGTGAGGACGGCCCTCTCCCCGCACACGCCCCTCGGCCACCTGTCCGGCGCGCGTGCGGACGATTCCTTCCCTCTTCGCCCTACCCGCGCAGAGGGGCTCGACACGTCTCCGTCCGGCAGGAGCCCGGGATCCCCTGGCACGCGGGCCGTCCCGCGTCCCGGTTCCGCGGGCCCCGGCGGGCCTTTCGCCCGGCACGTGTCCCCTCCGGCTCCCTCCAGCCAAGAGATCTTCGGACCTAAGGCATCAAAAACTGACAGACAGGCACATAACCTGTCCGAACCCTCCAGAACCATTCCCCACCAGCGGTCTTCCCGCGTTACGGTGGCTGCTGACAACCACACACGCACCGGCCCGGAACCGGCGGGCCGTCCTCGCTCACCCCTGTAACACCCCCCAGAGGACCCATGCGCCCCCTCCACCCCGAAGAACCCTCACGCCTCGGGGAACGACGCCGCCGCTCCCTGCTGCGGGCGGCCGCGCTGGCCGGTGTGGTGGTGCTCCTGGTGAGCGTGGGCCTGTACGCCTTCACCGCCCCCTCCTGGGACTCCGAGGCGGCCGACGGCCCCGACGACTGCTCCGCGACCGGAACGGCCTTCTCCGACCGCCTCGCGCCGACCGGGACCCCGGTGACCGCCTTCTCCCGGGACGTGCCGCTCGCGCTGTCCTTCTCCCCCGACGGCTCCGTCCTGGCCGTCTCCCAGATCGACACGGTGACCCTGTGGGACTGGCGGGAGTCGCGCGCCATCGCCCACATCGACCACGACTCCTCCGCCGTGCCGCCGACCCCGGCGACGTTCAGCCCCGACGGGTGCCTGCTGGCCTACGGAACCCTCGACGGCGCCTCCGTCGTCGACCTGAGGACCGGCAGGAAGCGGATCGTCGGTGAGGAGAGGGTCGTGCGTTCGATCGCCTTCAGCCCCGACGGCTCCTCGCTCGCGCTGGGCGTGCGCAGCGACCCCGACGGACGGCTCCTGCACCTGCACGACACCCGCACCTGGGAGCTGGAGGCGCGGCTGTCCGGCTCGGGCGTGCTGGGCTCGATCAGGTACTCGCTCGACGGCAGCGTGGTGGCGGGCGGCGAGGACGGCGGCGGGATCGCCGTGTGGGACACCGAGAGCCTCTCTCAGCGGGGCCTGATCCGCGAGCGCGCCGGCGTCGGCGCGGCCTCGTTCGACCTCGTCCCGGACGGCTCGGCCGTGCTGCTCATCCGCTCCGGCTCCGTACTCCTCGTCGAGCCCGGGACCGGGGCGGTCATCCGCGAGTTCGTCCCCGACTCGGACGAGGGCATCCTGGTGGACGTCGCCTACAGCGCCGCGAGCGGCCGGGTGTTCGCCGCCCGGCTGGACCCCGCCACCGGCCGCGGCGACATGGTGGCCTGGCGGTACGCCTCGGCGACCGAGGTCGCGCTGGGCCCGGACCTGCCCCGCGTGTTCCCCATGGCCCTGTCCCCGGACGGGTCCCGGGTGGCGGGCCTGCGCACGGGGGCCGGCGACATCGCCGTCTACGACACCGAACTGAGCCTGCTCAACGTGCTCACGCCCTGAGCTGGGCCGCGGGCGCACGGTGAACCCGCCCTCCGGGAGCCCCAAAGCCGAACCGCTATCCTGGAGGGTGCTCCCCCTCCCCCGGTCCGGCTGGAACAGGCACCCTCCCCCCCCGTGCCTCGACGCAGTGAGGAACACGTACCGCCGTGCTGGCCCCCCTCGCCTCCGACGACCCGCAGCGCATCGGCCCGCACCGCCTCCTGGCCCGTCTGGGCGAGGGCGGCATGGGCAGGGTGTACCTGGCCCGCACCCCCGGCGGCCACCTGTGCGCCCTCAAGGTGGTGAAGGAGGACCTCGCCCACGACACCCAGTTCCGGACGCGGTTCGCCCGGGAGGTCCGCTCCGCCCAGCGCGTCACCGGTCCCTTCACCCCCGCCGTCGTGGACGCCGACCCCGACGGGGACTCCCCGTGGATGGCCACCGAGTACGTGCCCGGCCCCACCCTCAAGGAGGCCGTGAACGACGGCGGCCCGTTCCCGGAGCCGTCACTGCTGGTCCTGGCCCTGGGGCTGTCCCGCGCCCTGGTCACCGTGCACGCGGCCGGTCTCATGCACCGCGACCTCAAGCCGAGCAACGTGCTGCTGTCCCCGCGCGGACCGCAGGTCATCGACTTCGGCATCGCCCGCGCGGTGGAGGGGACCGTCCTCACCCGCACGGGACAGACCTTCGGAACACCGGCCTACACCTCGCCCGAGCAGGTCGTCGGCGAGGGCGTCACGCCGCGCAGCGACGTGTTCTCGCTCGCCGGGGTGGTGGTCTTCGCCGCCGGAGGCGACCCGCCCTTCGGCTCAGGGAACGCCGTCGAGACCCTGAGCCGGGTCATGACCGGGCGCCCGTACCTGGAAGCGGTCCCCGAGGGCCCGGTGCGCGACCTGCTCGCCCGCTGCTTCGCCAAGGACCCCGCGTGGCGGCCCGACGCCGAGGAGGTGCACCGCAGGCTGTCCGAGCTGCCGCTGCCCCCGGCCGAACACGGCTGGCTGCCCTCCCCGGTCACCCGGCAGATCGACGTGCGGGAGGACGAGACCCGCAGAGCGGAGGAGGCCGAGCGCACGACCGTGCCGATGGCCGGACGCGGGCCGCGCCCGGACACGGGCGGCGGGAGTTCCGCGGGCGCCGCGGACGGGGGGAGTTCCGCGGGCACTCCGGGAAGCGGGGGTTCCGCCGAAGCCCGGGGCGACGCCTCCGGGCGGGCCGACCGCCCGTGGTGGCGGCGGGGCGCCGCC
>ANAW01000030.1:0-20027 GCA_000340945.1 Nocardiopsis synnemataformans DSM 44143
CTCTGGTCATCGGGGTGGGCGGCACCCTCGCCCTCACCTCCTGGCTCCCGGGGGACCCCGGGGACGCGCCCGGGCCCGACGCGGCGGCCGGGTCCTCCGGGACGCCGTCAGCCGCGCCCTCCGCGGGCGGCGCCCCCGAGGTCGACCTGGAGGGGTGGATCTACGACGTGGACTTCTCCGCCGACGGCGAGACCCTGTACGTGTTCGGCATGTCCCTGTCCGCGTGGGACTGGCGCACGGGCGAACCCGTCGACGTGTTCGAGCCCGTTCCGGGGGGCGCCCAGATCGGCGCGGACGACCACGTGGCCGCCACCTACAACGACGTGATCCGCGTCTGGGACGGCAGCAGCGACGACGAGGTCAACACCTTCGGCGAGGACAACGGCGGCCGCGGCTTCTACGACATGCCCGCGCTGACCTCCGACGGGTCCCGGGTCGCCGTGCTCGCCGCCGAGAACGCCGACCCCCGCGGGGAGCGGGTGATCCAGGTCTGGGACGTGGAGTCGGGCACCGCCGACGTGGAGTTCCCCGTGGACGGGGTCCTCGCCGACCTGCGCTACACCCCGGACGACTCCCTGCTGGTCGGGGTCGTCATGGAGCACGGGTACGAGGAGTACGTCGGCGTCGCCGTGTGGGACCCCGCGACCGGCGAGCGGCTCCGCCTGTTCGAGGGCGGGGACCACTACGCCGTCGCGCTGTCCCCCGACAGCCGCACCATGGCACTCCAGAGCGGGGCGCGCCGGGTCGACGTCGTCGACCTCGCCACCGGTGAGGTGGTCGTGCCCCTGGCCGAGCCCTCCGCTGACCAGGAGAGCGTCAACGGCATCGGCTACTCCGCCGACGGCAGCCGGGTGTACGCCGGGGCGTACGGCTGGGCCGACGACCGGGGCAGCGTGTGGGACGCCCGGAGCGGCGAACTCCTCCGCGACGCCGACGTGACGGTGTACGCCCCCATGGGCGCCCATCCCGAGGACGAGTACCTGGCCACGGTCGCCGACGGCGGCGGGCGCGTGCTCGTCCTCGACTCCGACTACACCGTCGTCAACGAGCTGACCTGACCGGAGGAGCCCCATGCGAGACCTCTCCCCCCGGGACCCGCGCCGGGTCGGCCCGTACCGGACCGCCGCCCTGCTGGGCGTCGGCGGCATGGGCCGCGTCTACCTCGGACTGGACGGGGAGGGCGCCTCCGCCGCGGTCAAGGAGGTACGCGCCGAGTACGCCTACGACCCCGACTTCCGGGAGCGCTTCGCCCGCGAGCTCGAACTCCTGCGCCGGGTGCACGGCCCCTACACCCCGCGGGTCCTGGACGCCGACCCCGCCGGGCAGACGCCCTGGACGGCCACGGAGTACGTGGCGGGGCCCTCCCTGCACGACCTCGTGCAGGCCACCGGGCCGCTGCCCGAGCACACGGTGCGGTTCGCAGCCCGGGGCGTCGCCCAGGCCCTGGAGCGCGTGCACGCGAGCGGGCTGGTGCACCGCGACCTCAAGCCCGGCAACGTGATGGTCTCCGCGGCCGGTCCGCAGGTGATCGACTTCGGGGTCGCCCGTGTGCTGGGCGAGGCGGAGGACGGCAGGATCATCGGCACGCCCGGCTACATGGCGCCCGAGAACGTCCGGAGGCAACCGGGCGGCCCGCCCTCCGACGTCTTCGCGCTCGGCGGGCTGGTCGTGTACGCGCTGACCGGGACCGGCCCGTTCGGTGAGGGCCACCCCTCGGCGGTCATGTACCGCATCACCAACCAGGATCCGGTGCTCACGGGGGTGCCCGGGCCGCTGCGCGACATCGTCTCGGCGTGCCTGGACAAGGACCCGGACCGGCGCCCCTCCGCCGCACGGGTGCTGAGCGCCCTGGGCGGGCCGATCGAACCCGCGCCCTCCGCCGACACCTGGCTGCCGCCGTCCGCGGTCGAGGTCCTGGAGGGGATCGGCCGGGAGTACCGGTCCGCCGTCGGGGCGGCGCTGCGGGAGGCGGAGGCCGAGGCCGAGGCCGCGGGGAACGGAAGAGCCGCGGGAGGCGGCAGGTCGGCGAGGGGCGGGAGGTTCGCGGGAGGTGGGAGGTTCGCGGTAGGCGGGAGGTCGGTGAGGGGCGGGGGGCTCGCAGGGGACGGGGGGTTCGCGGGGGACGGCCGCCGACGTCCCGGGCGGCGCCTGCTGGTGGCCGGGGCCGCGGGGGCCGCGCTGGCGCTCACCGCCGGTGTGGGCACGTGGGCTGCGGCCACCCTGGGCGCGGGGGAGGCTCCCGCACCGGAGCGGCCGGGCGAGCGGGAGCGGTGCGAGATCACCGAGCACATCGCGCCGGAGTACGCGCGGGCCGCCCAGGACCCCCCGAGCCTGCCGTCGACCTCGATGGTCAGCACCGCGTTCTCCGCCGACGGCCGGATCGTGGCTGCGGGCGGCACCGAGGGGCTGGCGCTGTGGGACTGGCGCGAGGGGACCGAGATCGCCCGGATCGAGGCGGAGATCGACCCGCTGGACGGCACGCCCGTCCTCAGCCCGGACGGGTGCCGGATCGGGTACGCGGCCCAGGACGGCGCGCACGTGTACACCCTGGAGACGGGCGAGCACACGGTCTTCCAGGAGGGCACGGACATCGGCGCGATGGCCTTCTCCCGGGACGGGGGTTCGCTGCTGCTGACCGACGACGGGGCCGGTACCGACTCCGACCTGCTCCGGGTGGACCTGGGGACCGACGAGGTCACCGACACCTACGAGGGGGGCGGCGACGCCCTCAGCCTCACGGTCTCGCCGGGCGGGGCGTACGTGGCCGCCGTCGACTACGCGGGCGGTGTGAAGGTGTGGAAGGCGGACGGCGGGGAGCGGGTCATGGCCGCCGAGGGGGCCAAGGCGGGCTTCGGCAACAACGTGGAGCTGCCCAACGACGAGGGCGACGTCGTGTACATGACCGGGACCGGTGTCGTCCACGAGAACTTCCTCGACGACGGGGAGCCGCGCGTCCTCGAACCCGCCGAAGCTCCGGAGAACGGGCTGAGCGAGATCGCCCTGAACCCCGCGGCCGACCGCCTGTACGCCAACTACACCTCCGGGGAGATCGTCATCACGGAGGAGAACGAGGAGCGCTACGGGACGAAGGTGTGGGAGTTCTCCACCGGGCGGGAGCTGACCGCGCGGGAGGACGCGGAGTACGTCAGCTGGATCACCGTGCACCCGGAGGGCGAGGTGGTCACGGGGCTGCCCCTGGACCACACGCCGCTGTGGATCATGGAGCCGGAGGACCTGAGCCTGCGCGACAGCATCGGGTGACCCCCGCGGGGGCGGTGGCGGTCCCGGGCTTCCCGTCCCTCCCCACCGTCCCGACTCCGCCTCCCGCCGCCCGCCGCTCCGAGCCCGTGAGAAGCCATGCTCCCTCTGCACCCCCATGACCCGCCCTCCGTCGGCCCCTTCCGTCTGCGCGCACGCCTCGGGGAGGACGCGTACGCACGCGTGTACCTGGCCTCGGCGCCCGGGGAGGATCCCGTCGCGGTGCGGGTCGTGCGCTCGGAGTACGCGGTCGACCCGAACTTCCGCGCGGCGTTCGCCCGGCTGGTGGAGGACGCGTACGACCTGGAGGCCCGGTTCGTGTGCCGGGTGCGCGCCGCCGACACCGAGGGCGCGGTCCCGTGGGCCGCGCTGGACCGGCCGCTCGGCCCCGCTCTGGCCGACCTGGTGCGCGCCCGCGGGCCGCTGCCCGCGGGCGCGCTGCACGGCCTCGCGCTGACACTGGCGTCGGGCATCGCCGACCTGCACGCGGCGGGCCGCGTCCACGGATCGCTGTGGCCGGAGGGCGTGGTGCTGTCCCCCGGGTCGGCGCTGATCGCCGACCCCGGGCTGGAGTGGGCCGTGGCCGAACTCTGGCAGCGCGCGCCCCACCCGTCGTTCGCCGCTCCCGAGGGCGGGACCTCTCCGGCCGCGGACGTGTTCGCGTGGGCGGGCACGGTGTCGTTCGCGGCGAGCGAGGTGGAGGGCGCGCCCGGGCTGCCCCGGGTCCCGCTCCAGCTGCGCGGGCTGGTCGAGGCCTGCCTGCGGCGGGGGCCGGAGCTGCGGCCGAGTTCGGCGGACCTGGTGCGCATGCTCGGCGGGGAGGGTTCCGCCGGGGCGGTGCCGTGGCCGCCGGAGGTGCTCGCGTCCGTGAACGGGGTGGTGGAGCACCAGCGAGGCGCCCTGGACGGTACGGCGGGCGGTGCGGCGGGTGCGTCCGGTGAGGCCGAGGGGACAGGCGGAGTCACCGGAGTTTCGGAGGAGGAGCACAAGTCTCGTGCGTCCCGTGGGACCGATGGGGTCGGTGGCGCGGACGGGATGAGCGGTGGGTCTGGGGTTGAGGACGGGGCTGGCGATGCCCATGAGAACGAGACCGTCCTCTGGGGTACCACCGGAGCGCACGGCGAGGCCGGTGACGCGGACTCGACCCAACCGGTCACCGGTACGCCTGCGGACAGAAGCACCGCCGCCCCGGAGAACGCCGCCGATGGTGCGGGCGGGACTGCCGGTGACGCGGGAGACACGGACTCGACCCAGCCGGTCACCGGTGAAGCTGGAGGCGGGAGGGGAACCGCCAGCAGGCCCGCGACCAGCGACGTGAGCGGGACCGCCGATGCCCCCGGGGCGGGAGTCGGAAGCCGCAGCGCCGCTGGATCGGGTGGTGCGGACGGGACCAGCGGGGCTTCTGACACCGAGGGCGCCAGAGAGTCCGGGCGCGCCGGTGGCTCCGGGGATTTCGGGAGTTCCGCGGGTTCCGGGGCCTCCGAAGACCCCGACGCCTCCACAGGCCCTGATGCCCCGGAGAATTCCGTGGCCCCTGTGGCTCCTGAAGTCCCTGTGACCCCCGAGGTCCCCGAGGTCCCCGAGGTCCCCGGGGACACGGACGCAGCCAAGAGGCAGAAGCGGCGCAGGCGCGTCCTGGCGCTGTCCGCCGCCGGACTGGCCCTGGCCGTGGTGGCCGGGATCGCCGTGTGGAGGTACCGCGGGCCCGCCGGGGAGGCGGCGGGCTCCGAGCAGGAGACCGGCATGATCACCGACGCCGCGTGCCAGGACGGCACGGCGTACCCGCCACCCGGGGAGGAGGTGGACGGGGAGGCCGTCAACGCGTGGGAGACGGCGTTCAGCCCCGACGGGAGCCTGCTGGCCGTCACCGCCTCCGACACCGGGCTCATGGTGTGGGACTGGCGCGCACGCGAGGAGGTCGCGCGGCTCTCGGACGCGGTGGCCCCCGGAACGGGCCCGGTGTTCGCCCCGGTCGGCTGCATGGTCGCCGCTGTCGTGCCCACCGAATACGAGGACCAGGAGTACCCGGTGGCGGTGGCCACCGCCTTCGACCTGCCGTCGGGGACCACCACCGGGCACCTGGGGCCGCAGCGGGAGCCGGTCGACGGGAACTGGCCCGCCACGCCGCGCGACGCCCAGCGGGTGTCGTTCAGCCCCGACGGCTCGCTGCTGGGCGTGACCCTGGAGCGGAACGCGGACGTGAACGCGGACAGCGTGGGCCTGGTGGACACGCGGACCGGGGAGCCGGGCGGCTCCCTCGTCCCCGACCTCGCCTACGGAACGGCGTTCGCGGACCCAGGGCGCGTGGTCACCGACAACGGCGGCACGATCACCGTCTGGGACGCGGGCACCGGCGAGGAGCTGCACACCGTGCGCGGGACCTCCGACACCGAGTTCGCGGTCGTGCCGGGCAACGACGAGGTGCTCCACCTCGACGGCGACCGGATCGTGTGGTGGGACTACGCCGAGCGCACCGAGGTGGCGTCCTTCCCGATCCCGGGGTTCGCCGAGGCGGCGGAGCCGTACTTCCTGGACCTCGTGCTCTCCCCCGACCACTCCAGGGTCTACGCCAGCTGGTTCCACGTCGAGGGCGACCTCGTGGACGGGGAGACCCGCCACGCCAGCCACGTGTGGGACGTGGCGACCGGCGAGGACCTCGCCGCGGGGAACCCGGACGCCGTCCCCTTCTGGCGCGTGTCCGTCCACCCCGGGGGCGAGGTGCTGGCGGTGACCACGCCCGAGGAGCGGGTCGTGCTGGTGGACCCCGAGTCCCTGGAGGCGCTGGGACCGCCGCTGTTCTGACCTCCGGAGCCGGGAACCGCTACCCGACCGAGGCGAGCAGCTCCTCGGCCACCGTCAGGGCCCCGTCGAGCAGTTCCTCCTGCGCGCCGCCCCCCATCGCCGTGTAGCTGACGTACACCATGACCTGGCCGTCGACCACCGTGACGTCCGCTCCGTCGTCGCCGAGGCCGGAACCGGTGACCGCGAAGTCGCCGAGATCGATCGCGGGGTCGGCCTCCTCCTCGGTGACGCCGGCGAGGGTGCTGTCGACGTAGGGACCCTCGTGGACCTCCATGTCGTACTGGAGCGTGAACCCGCCCGCCGTGACGAGCATGCAGGACATGCGCAGTCGGTCGAGCTCCTCCAGGTCCGCGGGGTCGGGACGGCCCGTGGTCGACTGGGCGTCGCTGCGCATGTCCTCGCCGCCGAGGAGCTCGTCCAGCGTCTCGTCAGAGGGGACGGCGCACAGGTCGTCGGGGGCGAGCTCCATCGGGTCGACCAGCTCGACCGCGGCCTCGGGGGTCCCCTCGGGCGGGGAGTCCTGGGCGTCGGCCGCGGCGGCGTCGGGGGCGTCCGCGGCCTGCTCGGGCCCTCCGCCGCCGCAGGCGGTCAGCAGGAGGGCCAGGACCAGCGCGGTCGCGGTCTTCGTCGGGTGGGGCGCAGGGGACACCGGGGGTTTCCTTCCTGGGGAACGCGGACGGCGGACACCATATCGCCCTCCTCTCACATTCCGTCACACAGCGTCCAGAAGAACGCGTCCTTCCACCGGCTGCGTCCCGGTGTCCGGAACGGGCCGGGAACGTCCCGAGCACGGCGCCCGCGTTACACAATGGGGCGGTACGCAACCGCCACGAAGGGACCCGCCGCCATGCCGGACACCGCCCTGGGCCGCCGCGCCCGCCGCACCAGTCCCGCCCTGTCCGCACTGGCCAGACTGATCGAGAACACCGGCGCCTCGGCGCGGTCCTCGTCGGCGTTCGGCGACGCTGTGGTCGCGGAGGGGTCCACGGTCGTCCCGGTGGCCCGGGTCACCGCGCTGACCATCATGGGCGGGGGCTCCAGCCGCCTGTTCACCGCGGGCGGGGACGGCGCCGGGGGCACCGGCTTCGTCCGGATCCGGCCCGCGGGCTTCCTGCTGATCGACCGGGAGGGGGCGCGGTACCGCCCCATCCGGCAGCCCGCCTCGCTGCTCGTCATCCCGCTGGCCGTGGTGACGGCCGCCGCGGCCACCCGCATCGTGGGCGTTTCGCTGCGCGAGGCGCGCCGCCGCCGCGCCCTGACCGCGATGCAGAAGTCCTGCGAGGCCGCGCAGACCTCCTGCGGGACCGAACACACCGACTGACCGGTCGCGCCGGGGCGGCGTTCAGTTGAGGCCGACCATCTCCGCGCCCCGGTTCTCCTCCTCCAGGACCACGATCGCTCCTGACACAGGGATCATCTGCGGAACGAACATGTCCGCGGGTATGCCGTCCTCCTCACCGGCCTGCCACCCGCGCAGGTCGAAACCGAGATCGATCTCGTGCGTCCCACCACCCCAGGGCAGCATCTCCAGCATGATCGGCTTCCGGGTGATGCCGTCGTCCTCCAGGTAGTGCAGTCTGAGGACGCCCTCCCGCGTCGCCAGCCCCGGATGGAGGCCCGGCTCGCTGCCAACGGTGAACGCTCGCTCCGTGGTGTCGTCGAACCCCGTGTACGAGTAGCGGACCAGGGCGTCGTTCTCCGGGTCCTCGGTGCGGGTGACGTATCCGTCCTCCAGGACCCAGAACGGCCATGCGGCGGGGCGTACCACGGTTTCTCCCGTCACTGGATCCAGAAGAAGACCAACCTCACCCTCGTCCGGCTCGACGTAACGCAGGTGGATGGCTCCCCACGAGGGTTCGTGGCGCAGATCGAACGAGTCCTCACGGAATTCGGAGTAGCGGTGCTCCGCCTCCCAGAGGACCTTCCCCGTCGCCGCGTCCAAGCCCGCCATCAGGAGGAACGTCTCCTCACCAGAACCGGAGTCCCTGCTGACGGTCCCTGTGGTGATGACCGCGTCCCCCACGACGACGCAAGCCCCCCGTTCGTCGGCGCCACCGCCCTCGTAGGACCACACCCGCTCGCCGTCCCCCAACGCGAAGGCGTCGACCCCCATGGCGTTCTCCCCAGGAGCGAGAAAGACCTCGTCGGTGACATGGCTGAACCGGGAGGCCGACGCCTCCACCGACGGTGAGGGCAGCTCGTACTCGTCCCTGATCTCCCCGCTTCTGCCGTCGAGAACGACGACCGTCTCGACCCGTGCGCCCTCCTCGACGTCCATGTCGGAGAAGGAGACCACGACGCTCTCCCCGCCCGGTGTCACGTTGGCGGAACGCACCGCCGCGTCCGAGCGCAGGTAGTGCCACATCTCCTCGCCCGTGACCCCTTCGAGCGCGACCACACCGCTGTTGAAGACGGCGACCGCGCCGTTCGGGATCCGTAGGACGCTATCGATGAGCTCGTCTTCGGGGGGCCGCCATTCCCACGCCACCTCAGAGACCGACCCGGGAACTTCACGGTCGGGCACCACGGTTTCGGCGACCGTGTGGTCCACTGGCCAGAGCCAGTCCGCCACACGCGGCGCGACGAACGTCCCCGCCACCAGCACAACGAGGGCCACCAGAACAGCCAGGAATACCCACAGACTCCTACGCGACATCCCATGAAACCCAGTCATGCTTCGCCATACCGCCAGGGGAGATGCGGAGCGGTCACTCATGCCAATTTCACCGCCTTTCAAGGGCCGCTATCCTCTTACCACCCGTACTCCTCTGACCCGCCAGTTCTCAAATTAAAGGCCTCTTCGAAATAAAGGTAGAAATCGTCTGAAACTTGACCGACGGTTTTTTCCGTATCACTTCCAGGCCAGATTTCATTGCGTATTTTTTCCCATTCCTCGTCTCGCACCACCTGGCCCTCTGTGTTTGGACCAAGATCTTGACTCCCACCCCCCTCAATCTGACTCTCTGGAGTCGAGTCAAAATTCCATTCGCCTGAATTAGTATTGAAACTACCATCTTCATTCAAAACCCCCGCAGGAGGCAGGGGAACATCCACGCCCCCATGATCATGAATTACTCCCGTCGTGTAGATCCTCACAACGTTTTCATTCAACTCAATCGGAGGCATAGATTCCCTGGGAAAGTCAATAGAACCATCCTCGCCCATGTCTCCAATGGCACTACTAACGCCGTTCCATATGTATTTGTACGTTTCCATGACCTGAGGGTTTGGAATAAATGAGGCAGTGAAGTCCCTCGCAAAATCCTCGTGGATCTTCTGATCCGCATCCTCCTCCTGAAGAAAGGCGTTGTACCCCTCGATGCGCGAAGTGACCTGTTCCGCCACACCCGTGCCCACTGCGTTCCACAGAAGCCCCGACCTGGTGGCGTCAGTGAGCACAGGATTCCCGCCTTCACCAACAGTACCCAGATATTCGGCAAGTGAATTCATCGTGTACTCGTCGGCGGCTTCGATTATACGATTGGATGCGGCAGGGCTCCCGGAAACCATCTCAACAAAGCTGATCCGGTCTTCCATGTCAATGATGGGGCCGTTCGAGTACGAGTAGCCAGTAAAGAGATCACTGTCTATCTTCCCCTCGGCAGTGAGGATCTCGTTGTCGGCAAACATATCCACATGCGCCTCGAAGGCCCCAGCCAAGCTGTCAGCGATCTCCGGATTCAGATGCGCAAAAGAGACATCATTCCATTCGATCTCCTCGCCCTGGAATGAATCCGTGACATCGTGCCCCGTGTTCGACAACTCCTCCTTCAAGTTCGTGAGCGTCTCCACGACACCGACCATCGCCTTCTCGGACCGGTCAACCTCATGTGGAGCCTCACTACCGGACTCCTCCGCGATCCAGTCCGTCATGCTGCGAAGCGACTCGCCGTCATCGCTCCACTCATGGGTGTAGAGACCCTCGATGGCCCGGTTGATCACGTCCTGGTGGGACTCGTCGACGGAATTCCCCTTGAACTCCCCGTCCTCGCCGACGAAGTTCGGATGCTCGTACTCCCCGGAGAAGATCTCGGCCATCGCGTCGTGGTTGCGGCTGGCAATCTCCACGAGTGAGAGCGTGTCCTCCTCCCCGACCCATGCGTCGACGGCGTTCTCACCGCCACCCGCGTAGTGCCCCATGGACAGGGTGAGCGTCGCGGACAGGTCCACACCGGCACGCATGTCCGGGCTGGCGCTGCTCAGGAGGGTCTCCAGCGCACCGACCTCGGAGGACCAAGTGTTGAGGTCGTAGTGCTCGAACTGGTCCGGATCCATCAGCGAGGGCCCCTCCGCCGCCCTGCGCACGCTCTCGGGCAGACGGTCGTAGCCTCCGAAGAGGCTCTCGTCGGAGAGCATCATGAGACCCTCGCCCATGGAGTTGAGGAAGCCCGTCCGGATCTCGTCGTCGATGCCCTCGCCGTTCTCCAGCAGGTCCACTGCGCCGAGCACACCGCGAGGTCCGTCGATGTTGATGAGAGTGTCCTCGAAGCCCTCGTAGAAGGCCTCCAGGAAGTCCATGTGCTCGGTCGGCGGCTGACCGCCGTTGTTCTGGTAGGCGGGCCCGCTGCCGGTCACGAGGGTGAGCATCGCCAGTACCTCGGCGATGTTGCCCTCGTACCCTTCCGGGTCCTCCAGGTAGGACTCCAGCTCGTCGGCGGCCTCCATACCCTCCTCCTCGGTCAGCGGCGGAGGGTTGTCCGGGGGAAAGAGCCCGATGTGCCGCCAGCCCAGATGGCCGGCGTCGATCATCCGTTCCAGGCTCTCCGTGCTGGGTCCCTCGCGCAGGTCCTTCTCGGTCTGCTCCGCCTGGTCCATCAGCGTGTTCCAAGCGGTGGAGTGCTCACCCAGCAGCTGGGCCCTCATCTCTTCGAGGGCCTCCACCTCCGCCGCCTCCTGGTCGGTCAGCCATGACTCGACCAGACCGCCGAGCGGGTCGACAGGATTGCTCAGGACCGGATTGTCCACTCTGAACTGGGCCGACGACTTCGCCGTCTCCCACCGCTCCTTGAGCTCTTCCCTCGTGGAACGGTACGTTTCGATGTCCTCGGCCCACATGCGCAGAGTCGCCGCACCGTAGGTCAGAGAGCCCGAAGCCTCCTCCCACTTGGCGAGTTCGGCTGTGGATGCGGAACTGAGATCCCATGCGATCGCACTGGTGAACTCCCCCGCTGCATCATGGAAATGGCCGTCGGTGTCGTGCGCACGTCCCATCATCGTGGAGCAGATGCGATCAAGCGTGTCGCACTTGCTCTCGATGGTCGAAACGTCCGCGTCGATATCCTCCGGGAGCGCCAAGGACATGTCCGCGATACCCATGAAGGAGAACTCCTGCCCATATGAAAAGTCAACGAACCGATCGGTTTCGACGAACCTAGAAGTTGATCGGGATGTCCAGAGCTTCGAGGCCCTCCCTGACCTCTTCGGCGCTCTCGTAGTCCGCGTCCAGGATCGATGTGTTGGCTCCCTCGACGTTGCTGGCCAGGGCTATCCCGTTCTGAACGACGGCGCTGAGGTTCTCCGTCGTACTGTCCGAGTAATCGCTCAGACCGGATCTGACATAGGAGGACACCGCTCCGGTCAGGTCCTCGACGGCACCTTCGAAATCAATACCGATATAGACCATCGACTCCAGCATGGCTTCGGCCTTGGCGGCAGCGCTCATCGATTCGTAGGGGTTCGAACCCGCTTCGCCCGAAGTCATGGGATCTCCATATCCAGGTACTGAGGAGCACCCGCGGGACGGGTGCAGGTGAATGTTCTGAGGGGGCGTACCGGCGACAACCTATCCAGCTCGCCCGACAGACCGTCAAGAAGTGCAGGTCCTGGTACCGGCGGGTTCCTCACCGAGGCGGCGTGGCGGAAGCGGTCCGCTACGCGGTCATCCGCTCCACGAACGCGAACAGGCCCATTCCCCAGGCGAACACCGCGCACATCGCGATGATCACCAGGATCTCCGTCCAGTTGAGGAGGCGGCGCAGCGACGCCCGCGGCACGTCGGTCAGCCGCACCCAGCTCAGCACGCCCAGCGCGATCCCCGCCACGAGCGCGACCAGCGGCAGCCACGGCGCCAGGAACGCGTACTCGCCGACCGCCGCGGCTCCCGCCGCGCCCAGGCCCAGCACCCCCGCCAGGCGCAGCGGCAGCACGTGCCGGACCCGGTCGAACAGCCGGGAGCGCAGCACCAGCAGCAGCGAGAGCAGCGCGCACAGCAGCAGGTCGGGCAGGCCCGTGGCCAGGTAGGCCAGCAGCACGGTCGTCGCGCCGCCGCTCACCGCCGCGCCCAGCACGATCCCCAGCAGGATGCGGTCGGTGTTGCCGAACGTGTCCTCGAACCGGTCCGTGGTGACCTGACCCGAGCGCCCCACCTCGTAGTCGAGCCCGGACAGCCCGCCCATCACCATCGCCACGCGCGGCAGCGCGCCCACGCACAGCGCCAGGACCAGCCCCATGGACCGGGCCCCCTGCACCGGCTCCACGAAGACGCCCACCACCACGAGCACTCCGGCCGTCACCGCGACCACGCCGAGCGCGCAGATGTAGGCCAGCCCCGTCTCGTGCATCGTCCAGCCGATCACCGCCACCAGCAGGGCGCCGGACAGCGCGAAGGCCGCCAGTACCAGGGGGTTCGCGTCGGTCAGCAGGTTCGCGGCGAGCACGGCGGTGACCGCACCCCACGCGCAGGCCGTCGCGAACAGCACGTGCGCGACGGCGGGCAGCGGCCTGCGCGCGGCGAGCAGCATCACCGCGACCGTGAACAGGGTTCCCGCCGAGGCGATCCCCAGGTGCCAGGCGGACGGGCTCAGCCACATCATCAGCCCCAACAGCACCAGGGGGCCGATGGCCGCGACGAGGAGGCCGAAGGACAGCGTCGTCGTCGGGTTCCAGATGTGCGCGGTCGCGTCGACGCGGTCCTCGACCGCGCCGCGGACGTCGTCCACGTGCGCGGGCCTGCCCGGCGCGGTGCGGCGGCCCAGCATCAGCACGTCGCCATCGTAGACGCCCGCGCTCTCCAGCGGCTGGTCCGGGTGGACGGGGTCGCCCTCCACGGTGGTGAGCGTCCACGCGGCGGGTTCGGTGCCCTCCTCCCCGGGTGCGCAGACCTCCAGGATGCGGGGCATCAGAGTGGCCACGGGAACCGTTCCGGGGAGTGCCAGATCGGCCCAGCGTTCCGGTCCGGTCACCGTGACCCGGCAGTATCCACTCACACCAAGAATTCCTTTGTCGTTCGTCGTGGGCGGTTGTCACCCTCGGGGAAGGGACGGACGCGAATTAGGCGATTCGCGGGGATCGCGAGATCATTCCTAGCGTAGCCACCCAGACACCAGCCCCCGTAGGCGGACCGAAAGAGATCCCCGTGGCGACGAGACCCGTACCCCGCCCAGCTCGCAGCGTCCCGACTGCCCCCGGGAACACTCCGCTCGTCATCGCGACCCCTCCGCAGATGCCGGAGAACCCGCCCTCGTCGAGTTCCGGCGCGATGATCATCATGCCGATCATCACCGGTTCGGGCTCCCTGCTGATGTCCATCACCATGGGCCACCGGCCGCTGATGGCCGTCGCGGGCGTGATGATCATGATCGCCAGCGTGGTCGTCGGCATCATCATGTTCGTGGCCCAGCACAACGGTCCCCGCCAGCGGATCCGCGAACAGCGCGAACGCTACGTCGACTACCTCGACCAGCTCCGCGAGATCGTCCGGGACGTGGCCTCCCTCCAGCGCGCCGACAGCGCGTTCCGCCACCCCGACCCCCAGCTCCTCATCGACCCGGCCCGGTCGCGGGCGCGCCGGTGGGAGCGGCGGGCCTCCGACCCGGACTTCCTGGACCTGCGCGCGGGCACCGGGACGCGCCCCCTGGCCCGGCGGCTCAGGCTCAAGGTCGACACCTCCTCTCCGCTGATCGTCTACGACCCCGTCTGCCAGGGGGCGGCCGACCAGCTCATCGAGCTGTACGCGGACGTCTCCGAGATGCCGCTGGTGCTGCCGCTGCGCGAGCACGGCGTGGTGTCGGTCGTGGGCGACCGCGAGGCCGCGCGGGGGCTGGCCCGCTCGCTCGTCGCGCAGATGGCCACCTTCCACTCCCCGCACGACCTGCGGGTCGGCGTGGTGCGCGACAACAAGCTGCGCTCCCACTGGGAGTGGCTGAAGTGGCTGCCGCACAACACCTTCGACGAAGCCAAGGACGGGCCGATGCCCGCCCGTTTCGTCGCGGTCAACACCGTGCAGATCGCCGAACTGCTCTCCGACGAGGTCGAACGGCGCACGGTCGACCTCCAGCGGCGCCGAGGCGCCCCGCCCGGTCCGGGCACCCAGCGCCTGGTCGTCGTCCTGGACGGCGAGTACCAGTCGACGCTGTCCGGCCTGCAGGCCGAACCCCCGGTGGCCTCCCTGGCCGACCTGGGCATCCACGTGATCGCCCTGGTGGCGGACCGGCGCGAGGAGCCGGAGGGCGTGGACCTGCGGCTGCGCATCGACGCCGACGGCACGCTGACCGAGGTCGCCGAGCACGCCGACGCCTCCGGGGACTCCCCGCGCGTCCCGCTGGAGGGGCGCGCGGACCGGTCCGACGTCGCGCACCTGACCTCCCTGGCCCGCGTCCTGGCCCCGTACGGCATCGCCGTCACCGACAGCGACGACGCCATGCACGCCACCGTGGGGCTCCCCGAGATCCTGGGCGTGGCCGACGTCGCCCAGCTGGACACCCGGCAGACCTGGCGCAGGCGCAGCACCGGCGACTACCTGCGGGTGCCGATCGGCGTCGGGCCGAGCGGCAACACGGTCCTGCTGGACCTGAAGGAGTCGGCGTTCGGCGGCATGGGCCCGCACGGCCTGGTGGTCGGCGCGACCGGTTCGGGCAAGTCGGAGATGCTGCGGACCATGGTGGCGTCGCTGGTCATCAACCACTCGCCGGAGTCGCTGGCGCTGCTGCTGGTGGACTTCAAGGGCGGCGCGACCTTCGCCGACACCGACCGGCTGCCGCACAGCACCGGCCTGATCACCAACCTGGCCGACGACGACTCGCTGGTCCTGCGGTTCCGCGAGGCCACCTACGGCGAGCTGGTGCGCCGCCAGCAGATCCTCAAGGACGCGGGCAACCTGCCCAACCTGCACGCCTACGAGGCGGCCCGGGAGAACGACCCCGGGCTGGAGCCGCTGCCGCACCTGCTGATCATCATCGACGAGTTCTCCGAGCTGCTCACGGCGCACCCCGACTTCGCCGAGCTGTTCGTGGCCATCGGGCGCATCGGCCGTTCGATCGGCGTGCACCTGCTGCTGGCCACCCAACGCCTGGAGTCGGGCAAGCTCAAGGGCCTGGAGTCGCACCTGTCCTACCGGGTGGGCCTGCGCACGTTCTCCGAGGCGGAGAGCCGCGAGGCCATCGGCGTGGGCGACGCCTACCACCTGCCGCCCGAGCCGGGCTCCGGCTACCTGAAGGTGGACACGTCGGTCTTCGAGCGCTTCAAGGCGGCGATGGTGTCGCAGCCCTACGAGCCGCCGGTCCAGGAGAAGCAGGAGGAGCACGAACCGGTGCTGCCCCTGCTGTCCTTCAACGGGCTGAACAAGGTGACCGGGGCGGGCTCGCTGGTCGAGTCGCTGGTGGAGTCGATCCGCGGCAGGGGCGAGGAGTCCGGGCCCAAGGCGGACAGGCGCACCACGCTCCAGGTCACGGTGGACCGGCTGGTGGCCTCGGGCGCGGAGAAGGTCCGGCCGATCTGGCTGGAGCCGCTGCCGGAGCTGCTCACCCTCGACAGGGTGCTGGAGGACCTGGGCGAGGGCGAGGACCTGGAGGGCGCCGGGACCGAACCCCGTCCCTCGGACGTGCGCGCCGTCATCGGCCTGACCGACATCCCCCGGGAGCAGCGCGTCGTTCCGGCCGAGATGGACTTCACCGGCGCCGAGGGCAACGTCATCGTCCTGGGCGGCCCCCAGTCCGGCAAGTCGACGCTGCTGCGCACGGTGGTCGCGAGCCTGGCGTGGCGGTACCCGCCGGGCCGCGTGGGCGTGTACGCGATCGACTTCGGCGGCGGCGCGCTCCAGGCGATGGAGGAGCTGCCGCACGTGGCGGGCGTGGCTGGGCGTGCCGACCCGGAGAAGGTGCAGCGGGTGCTGGTGGACGTGCGCGCCCAGCTGGACCGGCGCCAGCGCGTGTTCCGCAAGTACCGGCTGGACTCCCCCGCCGCGCTGCGCCAGGCGCGCGCGGACGGGACGGTACCCGCGAACGTGGTGGGCGACCTGTTCCTGCTGGTCGACGGCTGGTCCTCGGTGCGCGACACCTTCGACGAGGCCGACGAGGTCCTGATGGACATCGCGACCCGGGGCCCGTCCCTGGGCGTGCACACGATCCTGACCGGCGCCGCCTCCTCGCAGATCCGGTCCCGGTTGCAGGCGCTGTTCGGCGGCCGGTTCGAGCTGCGGCTGAGCGACCCGATGGACTCGGGGATCGGGCGCAAGGCCGCCGAGGCGCTGCCCAAGGACACCCCGGGGCGCGGCCTGACCGCGGAGGAGCACCACACGCACGTGGCCCTGCCGCGGGTGGACGCGGTGGCCAGCGGCGAGGACGTCACCGACGGCATCCGGGACCTGGTCAAGCGGATCGGGGAGCGCTGGCCGCAGAAGGCCGTCCAGGGCGTCAAGACGCTGCCCTCCAAGGTGGACCTGGCCGACCTGCTCAAGGGCCGCCGGGCGCCGAAGGGCCGCGGCACCGAGCTGGTGGTGGGCCTGGCCGAGAGCACGCTGGCACCGGTCACCACGAGCCTGGCCCGGGACCCGCACCTGGTGGTGTACGGCGACCCGCAGACCGGCAAGACCGCCCTCCTGCGGGGATTGGTCAAGCAGGTCGTGCAGCGCCCGCCCACGGAGATCGGCGTGGTCATGGTGGACTTCCGCCGCAGCCACCTGGAGCTGGTCCCGGAGGACCACCTGCTGGCCTACTGCACGAGCGCGGAGCAGACCCAGGCGGTCGCGGCGAACCTCGCGGGGTCGCTGAAGCAGCGCCTGCCGGGGCCGGACGTGACACCCAAACAGCTGCGGGAGCGCAGCTGGTGGAAGGGCCTGGACCTGTTCATCGTCGTGGACGACATGGACATGCTGGGGGCGAGGGCGAACCCGCTCGCGCCGCTGGTGCCCTTCATCGCGCAGGGCTCCGACCTGGGGCTGCACATCATCGCGGCGCGCCGCACGGGCGGTTCGGCGCGGGCCATGTTCGAGCCGGTGCTCCAGGCGCTCAGCGACATGGCCACGCCGGGCGTGCTCTTCTCCGGCGACCGGATGGAGGGGCGCCTGGCCAACGGCACGGCGTCCAAGCAGCTGCCGGTCGGCCGCGCCCAGCTGGCCCGCCGCGGCCAGCGTCCGGACCTGGTCCAGGTGGGGTGGAGCGAACCGCCCGCGTGACCGGATGTGGCCACGGAGACCCGTGTGGTCCGCGTGCCCCCGCGCTCACCGCCCCCGCGCTCACCGCCTTCGCGGTCCGGGCGGAGCCCGCGTGACGGGTCTCCCCGGCCGCACTCGGGTCCTCCGCGAGGCGGGGCACGGCGGCTCGTCGGCGCCCCTGCCGGGGCGCCGTGTCGTTCCGGGCCGGATAATGGGTACTCCGTCCCGGACCGAACCACGGCGTCCCCGGGGCAGTCCCACCCCGTGCCCCCGCGGCCTCCCGACCGACCCCGTCGTCCCCCGAAAGGCAGCTCCATGCGGCGCCCCCTCGCCCTGACCTCGGCAGTGTGCCTGCTCGCCCTGACCGCGTGCACCGACACGTCCGACGACTCCGGCGGCGAACCCGGGACCGCGGAGGAACTGGCCGAGGAGGGGCTGTCCGGCCTGGCCCTGCTGCACCGGGGCTTCGAGGGCGGCGATCCGGAGACCGACCAGGTCCTGGTCTTCCACGACCCCGCGACCGGGCAGCCGCTCCAGCGGATCGCGCTGCCCGACGGCGCGGTCGACCCGATGGCCCCGGACCTGCCCGTGCACGCGCAGTTCTCCGCGGACTGGACGTACTTCGCCTACGTCACCGAGGAGCCCAACGCCGTGCAGGTGGCCACCCTCACCGATCCGCGGGAGCCCGGCGCCGAGGAGGTCTCCTACCAGCCGGTCGAGTCCGTCCCCGCCTCGGAGGGGGAGGTCCTGTCCGGTCCGGTCATCCACGGCGACCGGCTGTGGTTCGTCTCCGACACCCCGCAGGACGGCGTGCCCCCGCAGGTGCTGTCGGTGCCGCTGGAGGCCCCGACGGGCACCCCCAACCAGGAGGGCAGCCTCCTGATCGGCGAGAACCAGCAGCCCAGCGACTGGGCGCTGACCCCGGACGGGTCGCTGCACATCCGCAACAGCGTGCAGACCCGGCAGAGCAACGCCGTCGACGGCGGCACCCTCGTGGTGCGGGAGACGGCGGACAGCGTCGTCAACGCGACCCTCAACGTCGACGGCGGCCAGTGGCAGACCTTCGACAACTCCCTGGTGTGGGGCGGGGGCACCGCCCTGCTGCGCCCCGACGCACCCGCCGACGGCGGGGAGCCGCCGGCGGGGGCGGNGCGTACCTGGTGACGGTGGAGGGACAGGGCCACACGGCCACCCGGCTGCTGGAGGAGGGCGACGGGCCGGTGGTGCAGTACGCGCCCTCGCCCGAGCGCGACGCGGTCCTGCTCCAGACCAGCGGGTCCTGGCACCGGGTGGACCTGGCCGAGGGCGGGGCGGGAGAGGCCGCGGAGCTCTTCCCCCGCTTCCACGACTCGTCCATGGACGGCTGGCCGCTGGCGGTGCGCTGGGTGACGGAACCGGTGACCGCGGATCCGAGCGCGAGCCCCGGTGCGGGCGGCGGCCAGTGAGGGCGGCGAGGGTCCGGCCCGATCGAACGCCCGGCCGGGCCGGTGGACAGCTTCCCCGGCCCTCCGCCCCGGTCGGGCCCGTGCACGGCGGCGCCCGGCCCCGCCCGTGGCCGGAAGCGGTCAACCGCCGCGTGCGGGGCGCTGCCTGCGATCGAGCCGATCACCGCCCCGCCGACCGGTGTCACAAGAAGCTCACCTCCGTTGACCGAGAGGTGCGATCCTTACTATCGTCCGTAATCTCCCCTCTTTATCGTGGCCACACGAGTCCCCACGCGAACGCGGCCCGAGACCGAAAGAGGCGGCCCCTTCCACCCCCAACTCCCGGGAAAGGCCCAGATGTCCCACGTCGGTCTTGAAAACGTCAACAGCCTCGCGCTCGGCGGTGAGCAGCTCGGACAGGAGTCCGAGGGCATCCGCACCCAGATGAACCAGCTCATCCAGGACATGAGCAACGACGCCGACGCCCTCCAGGGCGAGGCGCTCGCCCGTTTCCGCGAGGCCCGCGAGCAGCTCACCGAGCGCTTCGACGAGCTGATGTCCTGGTGCAGCCAGAACGGCATCAAGCTGAACGAGGGCCAGGGGCAGTTCAACGTCACCGACTCCGACTCCAGCTCCGACTTCTCCCAGGCCGGAAGCGACCTCGGCGGCCTCTCCCGCCCGGTCAACGCCTGAGGCGTCCCCCCTCCACCCCGTTCTCCGCAGAAAGGTTTCCCATGAGTCAGTTCGACGTGTACGGCGACGTCGCGGGCCTCCAGGGTCTGGCCGAGGACCAGCAGGCCCACCTCGGCCGCTTCTCCGCCATCATGAGCCAGATCAACGAGCAGTCCCAGAGCACCGTCAGCCAGTGGGAGGGCTCGGGCAGCTCCCAGTTCCAGTCCAAGGCCACGGAGTTCGACACCCAGTTCTCCGAGGTCAACGCCGCCTTCGCCAAGGTGATCGCCGCGACCGGCAACACCGCGGACAACTACGGGAGGCTGACCCGCTACCTCGACGGACTGTTCTAGTAGGCTGATCGGCGATGTCGTCCCCATCCCCCGCGTCCGCCCCGGCGGACCCGGATCCGCATCTTCCCGAGGCGTTCCACTACACGCCCAACGAGGAGAAGTACGTCCTCCAGGCGGACGCCCTGCGGCACCGGCAGCTGCGGGCGGCCC
>ANAW01000031.1:0-26489 GCA_000340945.1 Nocardiopsis synnemataformans DSM 44143
GTGGCCCGCGGTGATCGGCGGACTCATCCTGGTCGCGCTGATCTGCGGGGTCATCGCCCTCATCGGGGCCTTCGGCAGGCAGCAGGAGGTCAACGAGGACCGCGGTTGGGGCGCCCGCCAGCAGATGTTCCAGAGCCCGGCCACCGAGGCGCCCGCGACTCCGTAGCACCCGGTGCCGCCTCCCCCGTCGCCCGACGGGGATCCTCCACACCACGAACACCATGAGGGGGTCGCTCTCCCATGTCCGGCTCCGAGCACGCCGCCTGGGCTCCCGGTTACGGCAACCCGGCCCTGCTCCGCCAGGGGCGCCGCGCCCGGATCGTGCGGGCCACGCGCTCCACGAGCGGCGCCGACGTCGTGCTCAAGGTCCTGCCCGAGCACCTGGGGCGCGCCGAGCTGAACCACCTGCGCGACCTCAGCGGGGTGCCCGGTGTGGTCCCCCTGCTGGACGCGGGGACCACCGCCGAGGGCGACCTGTTCGTGGTGCTGCCGTTCTACGCGGACGGCTCCTTCGGCGACATGCTCGCCCGGAGGGGGCCCGCTCCGATCCAGGAGGCGGCGGCCGTCTCCCGGAGCGTGGCGGCGGCGCTGGGGTCGATGCACGGGCGCGGGCTGCTGCACGGGGACGTGTGCCCCGGCAACATCCTGCGTGCGGGCCGGACACCGGTGCTGACCGGCTTCGGTTCCGTCCACCGGTCCGGGGAGGCCCTGCCCCCGCCCGACCCGGCGACGGAGTCGTTCCTGCACGCGGCGCCCGAGGCGCTGCGGGGGGAGCCGCGCACGCCCGCCTCCGACGTCTACCAGCTGGCGTCCACCGTCTGGACGATGCTGGTGGGGCACACGCCGTTCTCGTCGACGGACGGAACGCCGTTCGATCCCCGCGGCTACGCCGAGCGCGTCCTGACGCAGGACCCCAAGCCGGTTCCCCGCTCCGACATCTCCCGCAAGCTGCGGGGTGTGCTCACCCGGGCGCTGGCCAAGCTGCCCGAGGAGCGCTTCGCGACCCCGGCGGCGTTCGCCTCGGCCTTCGAGCAGGCGCGCACGTCCCGGCCCGCCACGACGCTGGGCGCGACCGGCGGGCAGGACTCCCTGAGCGGCGCGCAGGCGCCGATGTCGGGCCCGCAGGAGCCCATGACGGGCTTCCAGACGCCCATGTCGGGTGCCCAGGCACCGATCACGGGCTTCCAGCCCCCGGCTGCGGACGTACAGGCCCCGCACCCCGGATCGCAGCACCCGGCGGCACCGGCACAGCCGCCCATGCCAGGTCCCCAGGCACCGATGCCCGGTGCCCAGAGCCCGGCGTACGCGCCGGATCCGGCGGCACCGCGACCTTCGGTGTCCGGTCCACAGCAGCCGGTACCGGGCTCCGAAGCCCCCGTGTGGGAGCAGCGTCCCCACACACCGAGTCCTCAGGCCCCGGAGTCGGGCGCCCAGACCCCCATGTCGGGTGCCCAGGCGCCGATGAGCGGGCCGCAGGCACCGATGTCCGGGCCGCAGACGCCCATGTCGGGGCCCCAGCTTCCGCCTCCGCCGTACGCCGCTGGTCCCCAGCAGGACGCCTACACCCCCTGGGCGGGCCCGCAGGCCCCTCCCCCGGCGCCCTCCGGACCACAGGCCCCGCCTGGCGCGGACGCCCCGCCCTCCCCGGCCCTCCCGCCCTCGGGGCCGCAGACCCCGCCCGCCACGGCGTGGTTCCGGCCCTCGGGCCCCCAGGCCTCGCACGCTCCCGCCGCTCCGGCCGTACCGCCGCACGCACCGCCGTTCCCCGGGGACCAGACCCCTCACCCGGCGACCGGGCCGCAACAACCTCAGCAACCTCAGCCACAGCCGCCGCAGTCACGGGAACTCAGGCCCCGGCCCACCGGGCTGGAGGGGAGCAGGCTCCCGGCCGTCGACGCGGGCGGCACCGCCGAGATCATGATGGCGAAGCTGCGCGGCGAGGAGATCTCCGCGCTGCGCGCCTGGTCGCGCCTGGAGGGCTGGACGGGCACCGCCGAGTCCTCCTCCCTGCCCGTGGACGAGTCCACGCCGGCCGAGGACGGCGCCCCCTCCTGGGGCCCCGCGCCCGAGTCCGAGCAGGGCCAGCCGCGGTGGCGCCGCCACCTCCACATCGCCGTGACCGTGTGCGGCATCCTCATGGTCACCAGCGTCTCCGGGGTGTTCGCCGCGGTGGAGTCCCCGGCACCGGTGGTGGCAGCCGCCGAGCAGGAGACCGCAGCGGAGCCCGCGGCCGAGGAGGCCGCCGAACCGGTCGTCGACCCCTCGGCGCCGCCCGAGGTCTCCGCGCCGACGAACGTCGTCCTCGCGGACAGCCTCAACGCCGTCGAACTCAACTGGACCGACAACAGCGGCGGCACCGCCTCGTTCTTCGTGCTGGGCGGCCCCTTCGGCCACGAGGCCGCCACCCTGGCCCGGACCGGCCCCGGAGTGGTGTCCGCGCAGGTCGCCACCGGCTACACGGGCATGGAGTACTGCTTCACGGTGATCGCCGTGGACGGCTCCGCGTCCGCCGCGGAGGAGGTCTGCACGACCCGCGCCGCCGACCGCGCCGAGGCCGAGCGCCTGGCCGAGGAGGAGGCCGCGGAGGAGGCCGCCCGGGAGGCGGAGGAGGAGGCCGCCGAGGAGGAGCCCTCGCCGTCCCCCGAGCCCGAGGAGCCCGCGGAGTGAGGCGTCACGCCGGAACCCGTACCGATGCGGAATCCGCGCCGCACCGAAACCCTTACTGCGCACCGCAAACCGCACCTTAGGCTGACACAGCGCCCACACCGGTGTGATCTGTGACGTATCGCCGGAACGCGACCTTGGATAGCGTCTTCGGGTTGTGTCGCGCGTGCGCAGTGGGGGCGCCTCTTGTCCGGGGTCTTGATCGGTTTCGGTGTCATCACCAGCATCGTCGTCATCGGCTACATGCTCGGGCGCATCCCCCTCCTCGGTCCGGGGGCCAAGGAGGTGCTCACCAAGCTCGCCTTCTACGTGGCCAGCCCCGCGCTGCTGTTCACGATCCTGGCCGACGTCGACCTCTCCGTCCTGGTGTCCGGGCCGGTCCTGGTCAGCGTGCTCAGCGTGGCCGTCGTGGCGTTCGCCTTCGTCGTGTTCGGGCTCGTCCGGCGCCAGGGCGTCGGACTGACCACGGTCGGCGCGCTCGCGTCCTCCTACGTCAACGCGGGCAACCTGGGCATCCCCATCTCCGTCTACGTGCTCGGCGACGCGTCCCTGGTCGCGCCCATCCTGCTCACGCAGCTCCTGGTCCTGGCCCCGGTCGGGCTCACCCTCATGGACCTGGCCGACGGCGACGTGCGCGGGGTGGGCCCCGTCTTCCGGCGGGCGCTGGGCACGCCGATCCGCAACCCCGTGGTGATCGCGTCCCTGGCGGGCGTGGCCGTCTCCGCCTCGGGCTGGGTTCCGCCCGAACCCCTGATGGAGCCCTTCCACCTGATCGGCGGCATGGCCGTCCCCGCCATGCTGCTGGCCTTCGGGATCTCCCTGCACGGCAGCCCGTTCCCCGGCCGGGGGCCGGAACGGGTGCCGATGCTGGTCGCCGTGGCGCTCAAGTCCGTGGTCCAGCCGCTGGCGGCGTGGGCCCTGGGCGCCCTGGTCTTCGACCTGGACGCCTCCAGCCTGTTCTCCGTCGTCGTGCTGGCGGCCCTGCCCACGGCCCAGAACGTCTTCAACTACGCCACCCAGTACCGCACCGGCGAGGTGATGGTCCGCGAGGTGGTGCTCGTGACCACCTTCCTCACCATCCCCGCGCTGCTCACCGTCACCTTCCTGCTGGGGTGAGCCCGAAGCGGAGTCCGCCCCGGGACGCCTACCCGGCGAAGGCCACGCCCCGGCCCCACCGAACCCGGTCGGGCCGCCGGGGTCGACCGCGCCCCCGCCCCCGCCCCGTGTCGGGCGGCACGGGCTCGTCACCACCCCGGGTCTCCTCGGTCCGCGCGGGCTCCTCCCGCGCGCCCGCCCTCCGCGACCGCGCCCGCTCCTCCCCCGCTCCTCTCGCCGCTCCGAGCCCGGAACCCTCCCGGTGGTGGAGCTGGCTGTAGTACCGGAACGCCCGTCCGTACCAGTGCTCCGAGCAGCGCCGAATCCTAGGTTCGAGGAGTAGCGAAAACACCCTGGGAGCCCCTGATGCCACGAGTCCGCCGCGTCCTGCCGATGCTGGCCGCGCCCCTGATGATCGCCGCCGTCCTGGCGCCCGGAGCGGCCTCGGCCGCCGCCGCGCCCGGCGTCGCCGCGGCCCCGCCGGGCGCCCCGGCCGAGGCCGTGCCGCTCGACCCCGAGACCGCGCGGGAGTTCGTGGACACCCGCGTCGCCGAACTCCTGGAGGAGCACGGGGCGCCCGGCGTCGCCGTGACCGTCGTGGCCGGGGGCGAGCAGATCGCCTCCGCCTCACACGGGTACGCCGACCTTGCCACCGAGACCCCCATGGACCACACGGTCCACACGCTTCCCACCGGCTCGGTGTCCAAGTCCTTCACCGCGGCCGCCGCCCTCCTCCTGGCCGAGGACGGGGAGATCGACCTGCACGAGGACGTCAACACCTACCTGCCCGAGGCCGCCCAGCTGCCCATGGACGGCGTCACGATGCACCACCTGCTCACCCACACCGCCGGGTTCGCGGACGTGCTCGACTTCCCCTCGGCCGGGGACACCGAACAGCACCTGACCCTCGAGGAGGTGTACAGCACCCTCAAGCCCGAGGCGCTCTACGAGCCCGGCCGGTTCACCGCCTACTCCAACCACGGGAACGGTCTGGCCGGGTACGTCGTCCAGGAGGTGAGCGGCCAGCCCTTCGAGGAGTACGTCGCCCAGAACCTGTTCGAGCCGCTGGGCATGGACAGGAGCGCGTTCCTCCAGATCTACGACGCCCGCGAGGTCTACGAGGTCCCGACCTTCCACCTGCCCGACGGCAGCCCGGCCGAGGACCTGCACGTCTCCCAGGCTCCCGCGGGCGCCTCCCTCGCCTCGACCGACGACATGGCCCGGTTCATGCTGGCCCTGCTGGGCGGGGGCGAGATCGACGGCGAGCGCGTACTGCCCGCCGCGGTCGCCGAACAGATGCTGGCCAACCAGCACGAGTCCCACCCGGAGACCCCCGCCGTGGGCTACGGCACCTACCAGTGGCGGCGCGGGGACTCACCGGTCATCGGCCACGCCGGCGACCTGACGGGCATGCACACCGCCTACACCCTGATCCCCGGGATCGACGCCGGGATGTTCGTCGCGGTCAACGGCGACGACTCCGTCGCGGGGAACCCCTTCAAGGACCTGCGGATGACGGTGGCCCAGGAGTTCTGGGACACGTTCGACCCGCAGACCCCGCCGACCGGGGAGGCCGACCCCGGTGCCGACCTCGGCGCCTACACGGGCACCTACGTCAGCAGCCGCCGCTCCGCCAGCGGGCCCGGCCAGATCGTCGCCCTCTTCGACAACATGACCGTGCGCGACGCCGGGGACGGCACCCTCTCCGTCAGCGGCGCGACGGCGATGGACGACCGCTGGCTGCCCCTCGGCGGAGGCCGGGCGGCCGCGGAGAACGGCGAGGACCGGCTGACCTTCCTGGAGGAGGACGGCGAGGTCGTCGCCCTGGCCACGGACGCCAACGCCACCCAGGTCTACGAGCGGACCACGCTGCTCACCAGTCCGATCACGCACATCGTGGTCACCGCCGCCGGACTGATCGTCCTGTTCACCGCGTTCGTGCAGTTCCGCCGCGCACCGGACCGGTTCACCGTCCTCGCCCGCGTGCTGGCCTCGCTGACCGCGCTGAGCTGCTTCGTCGCCGTCGGGCTCGTCGTGTACGGGCTGCTCGACAGCCACACGCTGGAGCAGTGGATCTTCAGCGAGTCCCTCGCGCTCACCCTGCCGCTCGCCGTCGCCGTCCCGCTCACCCTGGCCACCGCGGCCGTGGCCGTGGCCGCCTGGGTCAGGGGGTGGCTGCGCCCGGCCGGGCGGATCCACCTCTCCCTGGTCGTCCTGGCCGCGACGGCCGTCATCGCGACGGGGGCCCAGTACGGCTTCGTGTGGCTGGTGTCCTGAGCGGGCCCGGGTCCGGAACCCCGTCCTGGTTCCGGACCCGCCTCCGGCCCCGGCTTCAACTGAACAGGAGCTAACGAACCGAGGCGAAAGGTACACACGCGGCGCCTCTCCGGGTAGCATCCCCACAGTTCAGGGGAACGGCGGAACTCCTGCCCCCGGCCGCGCGTCCCACCCGTCATCCGGACCCGCTCCAGTGGCCTCCACGGCCGCGGGCGGGCCTTCCGTGCGTGGAGGGCGTCGCGCCCCTCCCCGCGGGTTCCGCGTTCGAGGAGAGGAGACCCCCACATGACAACCGAAGCGGGCGGCAACCCGATCGAGGGGATGCGGGGCGGTGAGTACGCCGAAACGCTCGCGGCCGCCATGGCCGGACTCGCCGACGCGTTCGACCTCCTCATGGAGGACGCCGAGAGCGCCTCGGGCCACGACGACGTCAGGGCCGGGTTCAGCACGTTCAAGGAGAACACCGCCCAGGCCCTCATCGACGTCCAGGCGCTCGGGCTGACGCTGGCCGACAACGTCCAGGCGGGCGCGGCGGAGATCGCGCAGAACGACCTGGACAGCTCGGAGGACTTCGACCACCCCTGGGAGTCCCACCGCGACATCAACTTCCAGGGCTGACGGCTCCCCCGCCGAACCGCCCCACCCCCTTCGCCCCGCCCGCAGCCCTCCGAGGAAGACCGTGGCAACCTTCTCCGTCATCTTCGCCCCCCGCGACTTCTACTACGACTCCAAGCCCGTCTACGACTGCGCGGCGGACCTGGAGATCCTCAACGCGCGCGTCCTCGGCCGGGCCGACGACCTCAACGGCAGCTTCGACTCCGCCGCGGGCGAGTTCACCGACGTCATCGCCTGGGACATCCGGAGCATCTCCGAGGAGGACCTCCAGAACTGGCGGGACGCCGCCGTCTCCGTCACCTACGCCGCCTCGGTCGCCGAGATGTGGGCGGACGCCGTCAAGGCGTTCCACGACGAGCGCGACGCGCAGATCACCAGCTGGGAGGGCAGCAGGACGGAGAAGGAGAACGCCGTCCCCTCCAAGTACCAGGACGACCACATCACCTCCTCCCACCCCCAGGCCGACGGCTTCCTCTGGACGGACTGGGGCGCGGGGGACGAAGCGCGCTGCCGGGCCCTCTACGACGAACTCGTCACCGTGCAGGAGGGCCTCATCTCCCGCGAGCAGACCAACTGGCAGGGCCTCCAGGACAGCGCCGAGGAGATCCGGACGATGCTCGAACAGGGGCCGACCCCGGAGAACGTCCGCAAGCTCATGGACGCGGGCAACGCCAACTGGGCGTTCCTCAACATCGACCCCTCCCGCTACTCCTCGCTCATCGAGGACGGCGAGCTCACGCCCGAGAACGCCGAGGAGTACGCCGACGAGCTCGCCGCCTACTGGTCCGGCGACAAGCCGCTGGACGACCGCTACCACGAGATGATGCTCGTGCTCTCGATGGTGGGCACCGGCGCCCGGCAGAACCAGCAGGACGGCACGGAGCTCAGCCCCGAGGAGCTCGCGTTCCTGGAGGAGTTCTACGCGCAGCTGGAGGAGCCCTACCGCCGCGACGGGGTCGGCGCGGGCATCATGGTCTACCCCGAGCTCATGGCCGGGTCCGACATGAGCGAGGAGGAGCGGGAGGACGCCCTCGGCGTCCTCGGCAACGGGCTGCTCGCGCTCTCGGACCCGGCACTCGGCGGGGGGTACGACAGCCTGCCCGAGAGCTTCCGGTACGCCGTCGAGGGCTCCTGGATCAACCCCGACGCGGAGAACAAGCTCCCCGGCACCCCCGTGAGCATGGGGATGGACATGAAGGCGCTCTCCGCCTTCATGGAGCACACGGACGAGGGCCTGGAGGGCGGCTACGGGCTGTCGACGAACCTGCACCTGACCACCGGCGCGTTCCTCGACGCCTGGGGCGACGACCCCGATCCCGACGGGGTGCTGCCCGACTCCGAGCAGGTCTCCCACATCATCGACGTGGCCAGCCGCAACACCGACGCCAACTACTACATGCTCACCGGCGAGCACCTCAACGGGGAGGAGGGCGTCGACCACGGCGACGAGGACCTGCGCACGCGGGCGCTGGAGGGCACGCTCACCCACGAGTGGCACGACGACGGACGCACCGCGCGCCAGCTCACCGACTGGCTGGCCGAGGACATCCACAGCGAGGACCCCGACGCGCGCCAGCGGGCCGGGGACGGTTTCGCCGGGTTCATGGAGACCATCACCGACGCGGACATGCACGAGGCCCTCGTCAACACCGGCGTGGACGTCACCGAGGGGGACAACGAGTACTCCGACGCGTCGTTCACCCAGTTCAACGGGGAGCTGGCCGACAGCCTCGCCGACGTCTTCGACGCGCACATCTACAGCTTCGCCAACGGCGAGGTGCTGGACGGCAACGACGTGCCGAACTCGGGTATCGGGGAGTTCGAGGCGGACAAGAGCTTCGTGAACATGGGGCCCGACGAGCGCGCCATGTACATGCAGCTCCTCATGGGCAACGACGAGACCGCCGGGCGCGTCGTCAACTCCGTGGACGCCTACCAGCAGATCGAGTCGATCGCCTTCCTGGAGACCGGGAACGAGGCAACCGCAGCGGACGGAGCCGGACAGCTCCAGGGCCTGCTGGAGCGGGCCCTGTGGCTGGAGTCGGAGGACCGCAGCGACGACCTCGGCGTGCAGATCGAGCGCAGGACGCAGATCGCCGAGTTCGTGGTGGGCGAGGCGACGGGTCTGTCCGAGAAGATCCCGGTCATCGGCGTCGCTGTGTCCAAGGGACTGGAACTCGGCCAGGACAGCATCGTGAACGCGATCGTCGACGGCGACTACGAGGTCTCGCCCCGGTTCCCCCTCTACACCAGCGAGGACTCCATCCAGCGGAACTTCCAGATGGAGACCCTCGACTACCTGGCGCAGAGCAACCCCCAGGCGTTCCAGGACGACACCCAGCGCGGCGACTTCAGGGTCCTGGTCGACAGCGGCGTGCTGACCGTCGAACGCGACGGCCGCGTGCTCGACGCCTCCGACATCACCAACGACTTCACCTTCGACCAGGGCGTCACTCTCAGCGTCGCGAAGGACACCGACTGGTCACAGTTCGTAGGCGATGACGAGAACGTCGTCGACGACGCCCTCTCCGGCATCATGGAGACGACGCACATCCACGCCGAGTACGTCGACCAGTTCGGAGAGACCGTCGAACGCGACGGCTCCGGTGACTCCTGGGTGTCCGACTTCACCGGCGAGTACACGAGTGCGTATGACGAAACGAGGGAGTACTTCAACGGTGAGGTCGAAGGTTTCCGGGCCCCGGACGAACCTTCCGGGGAGTGACGAACCGGTGAGCCACCGCACCGGTCCCGCATCAGAACCCTCCCGGGAGGAAACATTGACCCATCGTGAGGAGCGTGCACCCGCACTGCTGGCGGCCGCCCTGTCCGTGTGCGTGGTCCTGACCGCGTGCTCCACGTCCGAGCCCGAGCCCGAGGAGCCGGACATGGGGGGGCTGCCGCCCGGCTACGTCTCCCGCTCATGGGTCGAACGGGAGGTCATGCTGCATGTCCTCGACCGCATGCTCATCGAGAACGAACCGGCGGAAGACGTCGAGGCCATCACCGGAAGTCCGAACACCCTCTTCGAAGCCCACATCCTCAAAGAGGGCGAGGACAGGTACTTCGTCGAGTTCGACAAGGACGCATGGATGGGCGACGAGGTCGGCGGCACCACGATGATCGACAGCTCCTTGCACAGCGCCGTCAACTTCGAGGAGGTCGCCTGGTGCGGCGAACCCGTCGGAGGGGAGGAGATCGTCGACGCCTACATGGAGGAGTTCTGGGAGACCCTCGACTCCCACGAGGAGTACACGGCCAGCATCGCCGACTACGTCGACTGCGGGGACGGCACCCCGTAGCCCTCCCGGGCCCTTCCGGGAACGAGATCCCCTCACGGGAAGGGGGCCGGTGCGACGACCTCGCACCGGCCCCGGTCAGCTCTTCCGAAAGCCCCTAACCCCAGGCCAGGGCGGTCAGCTCCGGGT
The DNA here is from genome assembly GCA_000340945.1 of Nocardiopsis synnemataformans DSM 44143. GTDB lineage: Bacteria > Actinomycetota > Actinomycetes > Streptosporangiales > Streptosporangiaceae > Nocardiopsis > Nocardiopsis synnemataformans. Next base: position 10,080 of record ANAW01000031.1, read on the forward strand.
CCTCCAGCGCCGTGCCGATGTCGCGCAGCACCTTGGAACCCAGCTCCCCGTCGACCAGCCGGTGGTCGAAGGACAGCGACAGGGTCGTCACCTTGCGGATCTTCAACTTGCCCTTGTGCACCCAGGGCGTGTCCCGGATCTGCCCGAAGGCGAGGATGGCCGCCTCGCCCGGGTTGAGGATCGGGGTGCCCGCGTCCACGCCGAACACGCCGACGTTGGTGATGGTGATGGTGCCGCCGGACATGTCCGCCGGGCTGGTCTTGCCCGCCCGGGCGGTCTCGGTCAGCCGCTTCAGCCCGGCCGCGAGTTCCGGCAGGGTCATGGCGTCGGCGTCCTTGACGTTGGGCACCACCAGGCCGCGCTCGGTGGCCGCCGCGATCCCCAGGTTCACGTAGTTCTTGACCACGATCTCCTGGTTCTCCTCGTCCCAGGAGGCGTTGACCTCCGGGTGCCGCCGGACCGCCATGAGCAGGGCCTTGGCGACCAGCAGCAGCGGGGACACCCGCACGTCGGCGAAGTCGGGCCGCTCGCGCAGGCGCGCGACCGCCTTCATCGTCCTGGTGACGTCTACCTGGAGGAACTCGGTGACGTGCGGAGCGGTGAACGCGCTGCCGACCATCGCCGCGGCCGTGTGCTTGCGCACGCCCTTGACGGGCACGCGCCGCTCGCGCGCGGTGCGGTCCGCGGCCGCCGCGGGGGCGGCCTGCACGGCCTCCGCGGCCTCCGCGACCCGCGGGCCCTCCGGAGCCTGTCCGACCGCGGCCCGGACGTCCTCACGGGTGACGACGCCGTTCTCCCCCGTGGGGGTGACCGACGCCAGGTCCACGCCGAGGTCCTTGGCCAGCTTGCGCACCGGCGGCTTGGCGAGCGGGCGGCCCGGCGCCTGCGCCGGAGCCACCTGTGCCGGGGCCGGGGCCGGAGCCGCCTGCGTCTCCCGCACCGCGGGCGTGTTCGCGGGCGCGGGCTCGCTGATCCGCGGCACGGGCGGCGACACCGGCGCCGAGGGGCCCGGACGGCGGCGCGGACGGCGCTGGGTGGAGGCCGCCTTCTCGCCGTAGCCGACCAGCGGCTTTTCCCCCCCCCCCGGGNCCCGCTCCTCGGAGCCGGTCTCCGCGGCGGCCTCCCCGGCGGAGCCGCCGGAGCCGTCGTCCACGGTGATGATCACCGCGCCGACCTCCACGGTCTGGCCCTCCTCGGCCAGCAGCTCGCGCACCGTCCCGGCGAACGGGCTGGGGAGCTCGACGACCGCCTTGGCGGTCTCGATCTCGCAGATCATCTGGTTGACCTCGACCTCGTCACCCGGCTTGACGTACCAGCTGAGGAGTTCGGCCTCGACCAGGCCCTCTCCGACGTCGGGCAGTTTGAACGACTGCACTCCGCCGACGGCGGGTTCGTTCTTGGAAATCGCCATGTCCTTCGGTTTCCCCGATCCCTAGTACGCGAAAGCCCGGTCGACCCCGTCCAGAACCCGGTCCAGGTCCGGCAGGTAGTGCTCCTCCAGCCGGGACTGCGGGTAGGGGGTGTCGAACGCGGCCACGCGGATGACCGGCGACTCCAGGTGGTAGAAGCACTCCTCGGTGACCCGGGCGGCGACCTCCGCGCCGGGGCCGCCGGAGAGGGGGGCCTCGTGGGCGACGACCAGGCGCCCCGTCCTCTTCACCGAGGCGAACAGGGTCGGGTAGTCCACGGGTGACAGCGAACGCAGGTCGACGACCTCCACGGAGTGGTCGGTGTCGGCCTCGGCGGCCTGGAGGGCCGTCTTGACCATGGGCCCGTACGCCAGGAGGGTCACGTCCGTGCCCGGGCGGATCACGCGCGCGGCGCCCATGGGGGCGGCCTCGGCGATGGACGCGTCGGTGTCGACCTCGGCCTTCTCGTAGTAGCGCCGCTTGGGCTCCAGGAAGATCACCGGGTCGTCGGAGCGCACCGCCTGCTGGATCATCCAGTAGGCGTCCTCGGGGTTGGCGACCGACACCACGCGCAGCCCGGCGGTGTGGGTGAAGTAGGCCTCCGGGGACTCGCTGTGGTGCTCGACCGCGCCGATGCCGCCGCCGTAGGGGATGCGCATGACCACGGGCATGCTGAGCTTGCCCGCCGAACGGCGCCGCATCTTGGCCAGCTGGGTGAAGGTCTGGTTCGCGGCCGGGAAGAAGAAGCCGTCGAACTGGATCTCCACCACGGGGCGGTAGCCGCGCATGGCCATGCCGATCGCGGTGCCGACGATGCCGGACTCGGCGAGCGGGGTGTCGATGACCCGGTCGGCGCCGAAGTCCTTGTGCAGGCCGTCGGTGACCCGGAAGACGCCGCCGAGCTTGCCGACGTCCTCGCCCATGACGAGGACCTTGGGGTCGTGCTCCATGGCGGCGCGCAGGCCGGCGTTGATGGCCTTGCCGATGGTGAGGTTGGTTCCCATGGCCTAGCGGCCCCCTTCCGCGCCCGCGCCCTCGAAGGAGGCCAGGTAGTCGGCGAACTCGGACCGCTGGTGGTCGATGTGGACGTTGGGCTCGGCGTAGACCTCGTGGAAGATGTCGAGGGGCTCGGGGTCGGGCAGGGAGCGGCACTCGGTGCGCACCTGCTCGCCCAGACGGTCCGCCTCGGCGTCCACGGACGCGAAGAACTCCTCGTCGGCGTGGCCGCCCCGCTCCAGGTAGCGGCGGACCCGCAGGATCGGGTCCTTGGCCTTCCACTCGTCGAGCTCGGCCGACGCGCGGTAGCGGGTGGGGTCGTCGTTGGTGGTGTGGGCGCCCATCCGGTAGGTGAACGCCTCCACCAGCGTGGGGCCGTTGCCCTCGCGGGCGTTGGTCAGGGCGGCGCGGGTCACGGCCAGGCAGGCCAGGACGTCGTTGCCGTCCACGCGCAGGCCGGGGAAGCCGAACCCGGCGGCGCGCCGGTAGATGGGCACGCGGGCCTGGCGCTCCAGCGGCTCGGAGATCGCCCACTGGTTGTTCTGGCAGAAGAAGACCACCGGGGCGTTGTTGACCGAGGCGAAGTTGAACGCCTCGTTGGTGTCGCCCTGGCTGGTGGCCCCGTCGCCGAAGTAGGAGATGACGGCGGTGCCGTCCTCGCCGACGGCGCCGTCGCGCTGGACGCCCATGGCGTAGCCGGTGGCGTGCAGGGCCTGGCTGCCGATGACGATCGTGTACAGGTGGAAGCCGTACTCGTGGGGGTCCCAGCCTCCGTTGGTGACGCCGCGGAACATGCCGAGCAGCTCCCGGGGCTCGATGCCCCGGCACCAGGCGACGCCGTGCTCGCGGTAGGAGGGGAAGGCCATGTCGTCGGCGCGCAGCGCGCGTGCGGAGCCGATCTGCGCGGCCTCCTGGCCCAGCAGCGAGGCCCACAGGCCCAGCTCGCCCTGGCGCTGGAGGGAGACCGCCTCGCTGTCGACCCGGCGCACCAGGACCAGGTCGCGGTACAGGGCGCGGATCTCCTCAGCGCTGATGTCCAGGGGGTAGTCGGGGTGCCCCGTCAACTCCCCTTCCGGTGTCAGGAGCTGGATCAGCTCCGGTTCCTCGTGCACGGTCGTGTCCGACACGTTGCTCCCTCGGGTTCTCGGGGCCGAATTCGCGTGGGTGAACGCTGATCGGCCGAATCACGGTCCTCGTCCCACCCGGGGTGGTGGGCGGGAGTCGGACAGCCCTCTCCATATCGTGACAGACCTCACCATGGAGAGCGCAAGCCCTCAGCGCCACCTTTTCAGCTGCGCGCCCCATGATCCCCGATCGCCCACCAGGGCGATTACCAGGGCTTCCTAGCATTGGCAAGGCTCCGCGACAGCGCTGTGGACACCGGTCGGCGACGGGCACGACGCCGGGACGGCCCCGTCGGACGGGGCCGTCCCGGCGTGTCGGAAGTGCGGGGACTGGTCGTGTGGGGAGCGGACGGGAGGAACCGGCCCGGGCGGGCGGGATTCCTCCGGTCGTCGGACGATTTCGGGGACAGGGGCGGCACCGCCCGGACCCGGCCGCGGGGGCGGTCCTGGACACGGGCGCGCACGGCGGGGTTCCGGCCCGTCGGCGGGGGTTCTATCCGGCGCTGGGGACACGCACCCCGCGGTCGCGGGCGTAGTCGGCGAGCATCTCGCGGAGCTGGCGGCGGGCGCGGTGCAGTCGGGACATCACCGTCCCCAGGGGCGTCCCCATGCGCTCGGCCACCTCCTTGTAGGCGTAGCCCTCGATGTCGACGAGGTAGATGACCTCCTGGAACTCCTCGGGCAGGCGGGCGAGCGCCTGCTTGATGTCGGAGTCGGGCAGGTGGTCCAGGACCTCGTTCTCGGCCGACCTCATGCCGGACGACGTGTGCGCCTCGGCGGCGGCGAGCTGCCAGTCCTTGATCTCGTCGGTGGTCTCCTGGCGCGGTTCGCGCTGCTTCTTGCGGTAGCTGTTGATGAAGGTGTTGGTCAGGATTCGGTAGAGCCAGGCTCGCAGGTTCGTACCCGCACGGAACTGGTGGAAATTCGCGAAGGCCTTGGCGAAGGTCTCCTGGACGAGGTCCTCCGCGTCGGCGGGGTTGCGGGTCATCCGCAGGGCCGTGGGGTAGAGCTGGTCGGCGAACGGTGTCACCGCGGTGGCGAAGTCCAGCGTCTGCTCCCCGTCGCGGGTCCCACCGGTCGTGGAGACGTGGTCCATTTCGATAGTCGTCAAGATTCCCCCTCAGGACGACCGGACGGTCACTTCCACTGTGTAAGACGCCGCCGCATGCCTCCAATGATGACATCAATCCACGTGATACGAGTCACGGGACCCCCGAAACGGTCACCCGCACTGTTCAACGTGAGGTAAAGGCCCGGCGCGCCTCCTGGTCAGGATGCCTACCCGTTTGTGCGTGCCGTACGCTTGCCCCGTCCCCCTCCCCGCCGGTCCGGGGAGGCGGCCCGCCCGCCGCAGGCACGTGCGGCACACCCCTTTTTTCCTTGTGGAGGACCCTGTGGCCCGCGTCGTTGTTGACGTCATGCTCAAGCCCGAGATCCTGGACCCCCAGGGCCAGGCCATCGCCGGGGCCTGCTCCCGTCTGGGCTTCGAGGGGATCGAGCAGGTCCGCCAGGGCAAGCGCTTCGAGGTCGAGGTGGAGGGCACGGTGGACGAGGCCAAGCTCGCCGACGTCCGCCGCCTGGCCGAGACCCTCCTCGCCAACACCGTCATCGAGGAGTACAGCGTGCGCGTGGAGGACTGACTCCGCGCGTGTGATCCGCGGCACTCCCCCGTGCCGTGCCGCCCCGAAGTCCGCCGTCGCGGGAAACCCGCGGAAAAATCCGTGAGAATTCGCCCGCACGGTGTCCGACGTGCCCGAAGTGCCGGAGAAAACCAGCCGTGTCCCCACCGGGGACACGGCTGTTCGTTTTACTCCGTCCGCCCTCGGGGAAGGTTCCTAACATGCCGGGATGAACACGACAACGGAGCACGAGAGGTGTACGAATGGACGCCGATTTCTCGATCTCCCTCCCTAGGCAGGCGTACACGGTCGCCGTCGCTCGCGATGTCCTGGGCACTCTCCTCGTTCGCGCGGGAGTGTGTGAGGACTGCGTCGACGACATCCTCCTGGCCGTCTCCGAGGCCTGTGCCAACGCGATCGACCACGGCGGGCCCGCCCGCGACTACAGGGTCGAGGCGGAGATGGGCGGGCGATGGTGTGAACTGCGGATATCCCATACCGGGAGAGCGCCCGATCCCGTGGCGCTCGCGGAGCGGTTCACCACCGACCACACGCCCCTCCCCGGTCTGGACGCAGAATCGGGCAGGGGCATTCTGTTGATGCGCTACCTCATGGACGAGGTCGCCTTCGAGGGGGAACCAAGGACGACGGTCCTGCTGCGCAAGCGGCTCACGGCGTGTGACGGACCGCCGGAGGCAGGCGCCGCCGAGCGCGTGCCGGCCCAGCGCTACGCCCTGATGTGAGCCGGCCGAGCCGCGTGTCCCCCGGCCCCGGGACGCGGCGGCCCGCGGCGAGGGCCGGGACCACGCCGACACCGCGCGGCCCCAGCCGCCCCGCCGCGATCGCGGACCGCCCCCGTGACGCACACCACAGGGGCCTCTCGGCGGCGGTGATCCCGCCTGTGGAATGCCACACCGGGGCGCCGTGCGCGACCGCGGGAGCCTGGAGGATCCTCCATACCAAGGGCCTCCGAGGGGATCCGCTGTCGTACCCGACCACAGGTGAGCGGGTACGCTGCGAAGTGCGGACGCACCGTCCCCAGTGACGGGGCCAGGCAACGGCGTCTCCTCGCCGTACGCTCCCCGTGCACGCGGGGACGGACTCGACCCGATCTCTCGGAGTGTGCTCATGACAGCCCGTGTGGGCGTCGTCACCTTCCCCGGCTCCCTCGACGACAAGGACGCCGCGCGCGCCGTCGCGCTGGCGGGCGCCGAACCCGTCCCGCTCTGGCACGCGGACGCCGACCTCAGGGGCGTCGACGCCGTGGTCCTGCCCGGCGGCTTCTCCTACGGCGACTACCTGCGCTGCGGCGCGATCGCCCGGTTCGCCCCCCTGATGTCGGAGCTGGTCCCGGCCGCCCGCTCGGGCGCGCTGCCGGTCCTGGGCATCTGCAACGGCTTCCAGATCCTGTGCGAGAGCCACCTGCTCCCCGGCGCCCTGACCCGCAACTCCTCGCTGCGGTTCGTCAACCGCGACCAGGTGCTGCGCGTGGAGAACGCCGGCACCGCGTGGACCAGCGCCTACACCGAGGGCCAGGAGGTCCTGGTGGTGCTCAAGAGCGGTGAGGGCAGCTACGTCGCCGACGAGCACACCCTGGACGAGCTGGAGGCCACCGGCCGCGTGGTGGTCCGCTACGTCGGCGGCAACCCCAACGGCTCCCGCCGCGACATCGCCGGGATCACCAACGAGCACGGGAACGTCGTCGGCCTCATGCCGCACCCCGAGCACGCCGTCGAGCTGCTCACCGGCCCCTCCGACGAGGGCCTGGGCTTCTTCTCCTCGATCCTCGCCCACCTGGCCGCCGGTTCGCCGGTGAACGCCTGAGCCGCATCCCGAACTGGAGGGTTGGCCGATGATGGGGCTGCTGCGCTCCAGAAGGACGATGTTCGTCCTCGTCGGGCTGGTCGTCGTCGGACTGGTGGTGTCCGCGGGCATCGGCCTGTTCAACGCCATCGGCTCGGCACCCGTCGCCTCGCCCCCTCCCCAGGGCCAGCCGGACGGGGGCCAGGGCGGCGCCCCGTCCCAGAACCCGCCGCCGGACGTGGACGTGCTCGGCCAGGCGCCCTCCGGTCTGACCTACGTCTCCGACCCGGAGGCCGACGTCTACTGCGAGGGCACCGAGTGCGTCCGGCTGGTGATGGTCGTGACCGAGGACGGGGAGCTGACCGAGGACTCGCGCGAGACCGTCGACACGGTGGTCGCCCACCTCCTCGACCAGGGCTGGGAGGAGCAGGAGCCCCAGGGAGCGCCCGAGGAGCAGGTCTTCCTCAGTGACGGCGACCACATGCTGGCCGACACCTCCGCCCACGACGAACCCGAGTCCCCGGCGACGCTGATGCTCGGCGACGCGAGCGGGCCCGAAACGCCCTGACCCGACCTTCCGCGCCGTTGGTCGGACGCCACGGCCCGGCTTCCACCCGCACATCCCGAACGGAACCACGCATGTCTGAAGCACCTGGTCTCGACACCGTCGCCATGGCGCACGACAACCCCGACACACCCCAGCCGTACGCCGAACTGGGCATGGCCAAGGACGAGTACGAGCGGGTACGCGAGATCCTGGGCCGCCGCCCCACCTCCGCCGAGCTGGCCATCTACTCGGTCATGTGGAGCGAGCACTGCTCCTACAAGTCGTCCAAGGTGCACCTGCGCCAGTTCGGGGAGAAGGCGCCCGAGAACGACGCCCTGCTCGTCGGCATGGGTGAGAACGCGGGCGTGGTGGACGTCGGCGACGGCCGCGCGGTCACGTTCAAGATCGAGTCGCACAACCACCCCTCCTACGTGGAGCCGCACCAGGGCGCGGCCACCGGCGTGGGCGGCATCGTGCGCGACATCCTCACCATGGGCGCCCGTCCCGTCGCGGTGATGGACGCGCTGCGGTTCGGCCCGGCCGACGCCGACGACACCAAGCGGGTGCTGCCCGGCGTGGTGTCGGGCATCTCCTTCTACGGCAACTGCCTGGGCCTGCCCAACATCGGCGGCGAGATCGGCTTCGGCGCCGGATACGTCGGCAACCCCCTGGTCAACGCCCTGTGCATCGGCGTGATGCGGCACGAGGACATCAAGCTGGCGCAGGCGCCCGGCCCGGGCAACAAGGTGGTGCTGTTCGGCTCCACCACCGGCCCCGACGGGATCGGCGGCGCCTCGGTGCTGGCCAGCGCCACCTTCGACGACGAGTCGCACGCCAAGCGGCCCAGCGTGCAGGTCGGCGACCCGTTCATGGAGAAGCTGCTCATCGAGTGCAGCCTGGAACTGTTCGAGAAGGACCTGGTCGTCGGCATCCAGGACCTGGGGGCGGCGGGCGTGTCCTGCGCCACCACCGAGCTCGCGGCGGGCGGCACCGGCGGCATGCGCGTCCAGCTGGACCGGGTTCCGCTGCGCGACCACCGGCTCACTCCCGAGGAGATCCTCATGAGCGAGTCGCAGGAGCGCATGATGGCGATCGTCGAGCCCGCGAAGCTGGACGAGTTCCTGGCCATCTGCGACAAGTGGCAGATCCTGGCCACCGAGATCGGCGAGGTCACCGACGTGACCCCCGAGGAGGCCGAGCGCGGCGGCCGCCTGGTGATGACCTGGCACGGCGAGACCGTGGTGGACATGCCGCCGCGGACCGCCTCCGACGAGGGCCCCGTCTACCAGCGCCCGTACGCGCGCCCGGCCTCGCAGGACGCGCTCCAGGCCGACGACGCCGGGAAGCTGCCCCGGCCCTCCGGCGACGCCGAGCTGCGCGAGCAGGTGCTGCGCGTGCTGGGCGCCCCGGGCGTGGGCGACCCGACGTGGGTCACCCAGCAGTACGACAGCTACGTGCGCGGCGACACGGTGGTCTCCACCCCGCACGACGCCGGGATGATCCGCGTCTCCGACGACTCCCACCGCGGCGTGGCCCTGTCCACGGACGGCAACGGCCGCTTCACCCGGCTGGACCCGTACGCGGGCACGCAGCTGGCCTACGCCGAGGCCTACCGCAACGTCGCCGCGACGGGCGCGCGCCCGCTGGCGGTGACCAACTGCCTCAACTTCGGTTCGCCCGAGGACCCCGGGGTGATGTGGCAGTTCGCCGAGTCCACCCGCGGGCTGGCCGACGCCTGCCAGCAGCTGGGCACCCCGGTGACCGGCGGGAACGTGAGCTTCTACAACCAGACCGGTGACGTGGCGATCAACCCGACCCCGGTGATCGGTGTGCTCGGCGTGATCGACGACGTGCGCACCCGGCTGCGGACGGCGTTCGACACCGACGGCGCCCGGGTGTTCCTGCTGGGCGAGACCCTGCCGGAGTTCGGCGGATCGGCGTGGGCCGACACGGTCCACGGCCACCTGGGCGGGCTGCCGCCGCGGGTGGACCTGGCCGCGGAGGCCGCCCTGGGCGAGGTGCTGGCCGCCTCCGCCGAGCGCGGTCTGGCCGAGGCCGCGCACGACCTGTCCGACGGCGGTCTGGCGGTCGCGCTGGCCGAGTCGGCGATGCGCGGCGGCCGGGGCGTGCGGGTGACCGTGGACGGGGACGTGTTCACCGCCCTGTTCAGCGAGTCCGGCGCCCGCGCGGTGGTCGCGGTGCGGCCGGGCGAGGAGGAGGCGTTCGTGGCGCTGGCCAACGAGCACGGCGTGCCGGTGGAGCAGATCGGCGTCGTGGGCGGCGAGACCCTGTCGGTCACGCACCCCGGCGGCGCCCTGGAGGTCGCGCTGACCGAGCTGCGCGCCTCCTACGAGGCGGCCCTGCCCGCCCTGATGGACGGCGTGTAACACCGCCTGTCCGCGGCGGGGGCGTCCTTCGGGGCGCCCCCGCCGCGCCGTCTCAGCCGACCCTCGTCTGGCCACCTCTGCGCGCGACGCCCGGAGGAGGTTTTCCGCGTGGTTGCCGCTGGCTGGGTAGGGGACCGGGAAGGAACAGGTGGACCGGGACCCGCCGCGGCACGCGCGGGAACCCGGGAGCGCACGGCGACGGAAGGGAGCGGACGTCATGCGACGCGGCAGGTTGAAGGGCCCCCTGGGCAGCCACGAGCGCCCGGCGAGCGCCCTGGGCTTTCGTGCGGTGCTGGCCGTGTTCGGCGCCCTGGTACTGCTGGCCGGCGCGATCGCCGCGTACGTGTGGACCGACCAGATCTGGCTGGTCGTCCTGCTCGGCGCGGGCTTCGTCGCCGCCTGCGTGAACGTGTACTGGGTGTCCAGGCGCCGCAGGTACGAACGCCCCTCCCCCTGACGCTCAGGCTACGGGGGTCAGCGTGACGGCCACCGGCCGGTGGTCGGAGTGGGGCACGTCCGGGTTGGCCGGATCGCTCGGCTCCAGGTCCCCGGTGTGCAGGACGTGGTCGATCTGCTGGTCGGAGCCGGTCTCCCCGGGCAGGGTGGGGAGGGGACGCGCGTCCCGGAACGCGTCGAGCAGTCCGTGCTCGGTGAGCAGTCCCCACGCGGGGTCGCCCGGTTCGATGTTGAGGTCCCCCGCCACCACGACGGGCGCCCCGCGCTCCCGCGCCCGGCGGGCGATCTCCGCGATCTCGCGCAACTGGCGCCGGGAGGACTCCTCACGGAAGTCGTGGTCGGCGGGCTGCACGTGGGTGGAGACCACCGTGACCTCGGTGCCGTCGTGGTCCACGGTCACCTCCAGCGCCTGGGCCCCGGTGGGTCCGCTCGGCGTGAGCGGGTGCCGCTGTTCGCGGATGACCGGCAGGGCGGTGAGCACGGCGTCGCCCCACAGCGGCCCGTCGGCCGGTCCCCAGTAGGCGGCCATGCCGAGTTCGAGCGCGAGCCGGGACAGCCCGTCGTTGCCGCCGTTGAGCAGCCAGCCCCGGTCCACCTCGCTGAGGACGACGACGTCGGCGTCCAGGTCGCGCAGCGCCCCGGCCTGTTCGGTGACGGAGAACCGGCCGTCCATGCCGAAGCCCATCCGCACGTTGTAGGCGGCCACACGCAGCCCCTCCGCCCCGCTGTCGGTCGCGGGCGGAAACGTCCGGGCCGGGAACACGGGCCAGAGGGAGGTGGCCGCCAGGGTGAGCACGGCCGCCCCTGCGGTCAGCGCGAGCGCTCGCGGACGCGGGGGCTCACGGACCTCCGGGGCCCGGGAGGACACGGCGGGCACCAGCAGGGCAGCGGCGAGGAAGGGCACGTACGCGTTGGGCACGTACAGGTCGTACGCGGAGTAGAACGCGAACACCAGCACCACGAACATCAGCAGACCCGAAGCGGCGGCCAGCCCGCTGCGCGCCGCCGACGCCCGCGCGGGCCGGGCGAGCACGGCCCGGCCCGCGCAGGCGGCCAGGGCGAGCTGTCCGGCGACCAGCGCCGCCGCGGACGGGAGGCCCGTCGCGCCCGGGGACACGCCGTCCGAGAACGCCCAGGCCAGCCACACCAGCGCGGCCAGGAGCACGGCTGGGGCCGCCCACCGGCTCCGGCCCAGAAGGCGCGGGCGCAGGACGAGGCCCACCGACAGCACGGCGCCCGTGGCGACGGCCGCGGCGCCCAGCGGCGACCCCGCGAGGGTCTGCCCCACCGCCGGGTTGGCGGTGTACAGGCCGGTGAGGAAGAACAGGGGCCCCAGGACCAGCCAGGCCCGGGGCGGCACGGGTCGCACCGCTTCCGGATCGGCGTCCCGTACGTTGAGCAGCAGGAGCAGGAGGAGCCCGACCTCCACGGTGACCGGCGTCCACGCCAGAGGGGTCGGCCACCACACGGGGTCGACCGCGCCGAAGAGGGAGCGCACGACCGCGGTGACCGCGATCGCGGTCACCACCCCGGACACCACCTCGCGTCCGCGCAGGCGCCCGTCGACGGTGGACGCCATCGCGGTGCACACCAGCCACACGGCTCCCGCGCCGACCGTGGCCGCGGAGACGTACAGCTGCGGGTCGCCGCCCTCGGTGGCCTGGAGCGCCAGGCGTCCCGCCGCCATCACCACGACGGCGGCGCCCGCCATCGCCGTGGGCGGGACCCGGCGGGCGAGGGGAACGAAGGGGAACGGCGCCAGGAACCAGGCGAGCGCGAACGCGCCCATCAGCGCGGGTTCGGTCGTCCCGGCCTGGCCGAACACGGTGATCAGGGACGGCAGGAACACCCGGAGGGCGTCCAGGAACAGCACGGTTCCCACGGCGGCGGCGAGCAGGTCCCGGCGCATGGCCCTCCGCTTCCTCGGTGGACACGAGGAATTCTCATGTTCCGCGCCCGCCGTGGCAAGGGGGTCAACCGGTACCGGTTCCCGGAAACGCCGCCGGGGACGGGGACACCGCCTCCGGCCCCGGCGTGAAGCGGCTCACCGATCGGTCACACGGTGAGGAGAGGCACCCGGTAATCGACACAGCCAGCGATCTTGGTGATGTCGTCAGGGTCGGAGGTGACAACCGTGAAACAGGTTTCGACCGCGAGCAACACAACCATGGCATCGACAACGCCACTTGTGTTCGACACACCGAGAAGCACCCCGATGCGCTTCGCCATGACCTCGTCGGTGCCCACGATCTTGCAGCTCTTGAGGATGCGGGCCAGCCCGGCCTGACGTGGTCCTCCTCGCCAGATCTGCGCGAGAACGACGGCGGGAAGCAGAGGACGCCGACCTGCTTCGACCTCCTCACGACAGTAGTTCCACACCCGGCCCCGGGGGTTGGCCTCCGCCTCACGCAGAGCACCCGCGTCCAGCGGAAGACCTCGTGCGTGCAGCACCTTCACTCTTCCGCCACCTCGCCCAACCGGTCGAGGTAGGCGAGTGCTTCCTGGCCGGACTTGACATCCTCCAACGAAATCGCGCGGCCGACTCCAGCGGCTTCCAACTCGAGCCGGACCTCCGTCAGCGCTTCATCCGTCGGTTCACCGAACTCGGCGAAGTGCTCCTCCATCGCAGCTCGGGCCTCCGACAGATGCGCGGCCTCTCTCGCTGTCCTGTCCAGCCACTTGGCCAGAGGAACGCCGTCCAGAGCTGCGGCACGCTGGGCGAGTTCAAGGGTCTCGGGTTCGAGGGGCACGGACATCTCAGCGGTCATATGTCAACGATAGCTCCCGCTGTCCTCATCTGCGGAGTTTTCCACAGGCCTACTGAACCGGACGGGTGGGTTGATGAAAGCTCCTCTCACCAGCGCTTACCCGCCCCGTCCCGGCCGCTTCCCCGGTCGGCTCAGCCGTACGCGTTGCCCTCTGGCAGCCGGTCCCGCCGCACGTCCGGGTTCTCCCGCGCCCGGATCCCGGCGGCCCCGGTCGCCGCGGCGCTCACCGCGTGTCCTCCCCGGCCAGGGCGTCCTGGCGGATGAGGTCCGCGGCGCGCTCGCCCAGGGCCAGGACCATGACCATGGGGTTGGGCGTCGGCAGCGTCGGGAACACCGACGCGTCGGCCACCCGCAGGCCGCGCAGCCCGCGCACGCGCAGGCGCGGGTCGACCACGGCGCCGCCGTCGTCGGCGGCGCCCATCCGGCAGGTGCCCGCCGGGTGGTAGACGGTGTGGGCGGCGCGGCGGCCGTACTCGGACAGCTCCTCGTCGCTCTGGACGCCGGGGCCGGGGGCGACCTCCCTGGTGATCCAGGACCGGAACGGCTCGGTGGCGGCGACCTCGCGGGCGATCTTGAGCCCCTCCACGATCGTCCTCTCGTCGTAGCCCTCCGGGTCGGTGAAGTACCGGAAGTCCAGCGCGGGCTTCTCGCGGGGGTCACCGCTGGTGAGGCGGAGCTTGCCGCGCGAGCGCGCGCGGGGGATGTTCGGCGTCATGCAGACCGCGCGTCCGTCGGGCGGGGACTCGTAGCCCAGCCGCTTCGTGTTGTCGTCGAAGGGGACCTGGTAGATGTGGAACATCAGGTCCGGGCGCGGGTCGGAGTCGTCGCGCTGCACGAACAGGCCCGCGTCGGAGTGCATCACCGTGTTCTGCGGGACCGGCCTGCTGGTCTCCCACATGATGATCGACTCGGGGTGATCGAGGAGGTTCTCGCCGACGCCGGGCAGGTCGTGGCGGGGTTCGACGCCCACCTCGCGCAGTTCCTCGGCGTTGCCGACCCCCGAGAGCATGAGCAGCCGGGGCGAGTCGACCGCTCCCGCGCACAGGATCACCTCGCGGCGGGCGCTGACGGTGGCGCGCGTTCCGTCCTTGGCCGTGGCGCTGACCCCCGTGGCGCGGTCGCCGTCGAACAGCAGCCGGTCGACCCAGGTCTCCAGCATGACGGTGAGGTTGTCGCGCACGTCCATGATCGGGTGGAGGTAGGCCACCGAGGCCGAGGAGCGGTGGCCGGTGTAGGGGTCGTAGGCGATGGACAGGAAGCCCGCCCCGCACGCGAAGCCGCCTCCGTGCGAGGTCAGGGCGTTGAAGTCCTCCACCACCGGGACGCCGGCCGCCTCGGCCGCCGAGGCCACCCAGTCCTTGACCATGGTGTTGCGGTCCTTCTCGGCGACCGGGACGATGTTGCACTTGATCCGGTCCGCGTAGGACTGCACGGTGGCGTTGTCCCAGCCCTCGGCGCCCGCCGCGACCCAGTCGTCGAGGTCCTCGGCGAACGGCCGGAAGCTGATGAGCGTGTTGTGCGAGGAGCACCCGCCGAGCACGCGGGCCCGCGAGTGCAGGATGTGGGAGTTGCCGCGCGGCTGCTCGACGGTGGTGTAGCCGTAGTCGAGCTCCCCGTCCAGGACGCTCAGCCAGTCGCGCAGGCGCAGGACGTGCTCCAGGTCGCGGTCGTCGGGACCGCCCTCGACCAGGCACACGGTGGTGCCGGGGTCCTCGGTGAGCCGGTTGGCGATCACCGATCCCGCGGTGCCGCCTCCCACGATCACGTAGTCATAGGTGCTCTCGGTCGGGTCCACGGTCCGGTTCCTCTCTTCGTTCGACGCCGTCAGCCGAACCAGCGCTGCGGTTCGGGGGACAGGTTGCGGTAGACGTGCTTGGCCTCGCGGTACTCGTCCAGGCCCGCGAGCCCGAGTTCACGGCCGATGCCGCTGCGGCCGTAGCCGCCCCACTCGGCGCCGGGGAAGTAGGGGCCGTAGTCGTTGATCCAGACGGTGCCGTGGCGCAGGGCAGCCGCGACGCGCTCGCCGCGGGCGGTGTCGTCGGTCCACACCCCGCCGGAGAGGCCGTAGTCGGTGTCGTTGCCCAGCTCGACGGCCTGCTGCTCGGTCTCGAACCGCTCCACGGTCACGACCGGGCCGAACACCTCGGTCTGGACGATGTCCATGGCCCGGTCGCAGTCCACGAACACGGTGGGCCGGTAGAAGTAGCCCTGCGCGAGCTCCGGGTCGTCGGGCCGCCTGCCCCCGGCGATGATCCGGGCGCCCTCCTCGACGCCGCGCGCGACCGCGGCCTCCACCTTGGCGCGGTGCTCGGCCGACACCAGCGGGCCGCAGCGCACGCCCTCGTCCTGGCCGCGGCCGATGCGGATGGCCTCGGCGCGGCGGGCGAGTTCGGTGGTGAAGGCGTCGTGGATGTCGTTGTGCACGATGAGGCGCGCCCCGGCCGAGCAGACCTGTCCGGAGTGGAAGAACGCGGCGCTGAGCGCGTAGTCCACGGCGGTGTCCAGGTCCACGTCCGGGAAGATGATGTTGGGGTTCTTGCCGCCGAGTTCCAGGGCGATCTTCTTGACCGTCTCGGAGGCCGCCGCCATGATGCGCCGGCCGGTGGCCAGACCGCCGGTGAAGGAGACCAGGTCCACGTCGGGGTGCTCGGACAGCGGGGCGCCCGCGTCGGGGCCGCTGCCCGTGACCAGGTTGACCACGCCCGCCGGGACGCCCGCCTCGGTGGTGAGCTCGACCAGCTTGGCGGTGGTGACCGGCGTGATCTCGCTGGGCTTGACCACCATGGTGTTGCCCGCGGCCAGGGCCGGGGCCATCTTCCAGGCGAGCTGGAGCAGCGGGTAGTTCCAGGGCGTGATCATGCCGCAGACGCCGACGGGTTCGTAGACCACCTTGCTGTGCACGCCCTCGGGCGCGGAGACCAGGCGGCCCGCGTCCTTGTCGGCGAGGCCCGCGTAGTAGCGGAAGACGTTGGTGACGTCGTCGACGTCGATCCCGCCCTCCTCGATGGTCTTGCCGGTGTCGAGGGACTCCATGACCGCGATCTCCTCGCGGTCGCGCTGGAGCAGGTCGGCGATGCGGCCGAGGACGTGTCCGCGCTCCCCGGCGGGGGTGCGGGGCCACTCCCCGCCGTCGAAGGCGCGGCGGGCCGCGGCGATGGCCTCCTCCGAGTCGGCCCTTCCGCCCTCGCTGACGATGGTCAGGACGGAGGCGTCGGCGGGGTTCAGGATCTCTCGCACCCGGCCGTTTCCGGCCGCCCGCCACCGACCGTCGATGTAGAGGCTGGGGGGGGGGGGCGCGCCC
>ANAW01000032.1:0-14303 GCA_000340945.1 Nocardiopsis synnemataformans DSM 44143
GTAGAGGCTGGTGGCCGTCGCCGACCCCGGATCCGACAGGTACGGCACGGACGGCAGGGTTACGTAGAGTTCGTTCACGGGTCCGGTTTGCCCAAGTTCGTTAGTCACAAACAGCCTCGTCTCATCAGTCTCTTCAGTCATATCCGCCCTGGAGACCGGACTGAGCTGTACGAACAACCTGACCCAGCGGAGTCGCCCGTGGTCCGGCCCACGTCACACCCGGGCCAACAAATACTCCGGGTGACGTCCGGGCGAGAGGTCGGACACCCGTACCTGGGGAAGACGGGAACGAGAGTTTGACGTACATTGAGGTGTTGTGCCTACTTAGTTGAGGCATACCTAAGCGGGTTCGTCCGGACTCCCGAGCCCCCGCGGCACGGACCGCGCCACCGCGCACCCCTTGAGGAAGGCATGCTGCTCGAACAGGAACGCCGTGACGTGTGTCTGACCGCCCGCGCCCTCGCCGCGGGCGCGGGCACCGCACCCGGTGAGTCGGGGACCGTCAGCGTCCGCAGCGGCGACCTCGTGGTCGTCACGCCCCACGGCGTCTGCCTCGACCAGATCCAGCCCGCCGACTGCCCGGTGATGTCGCTCGACGACCGCGTGCTGGAGGGAAGGCGCGACCCCGCCGCCGAGGCCACCCTGCACATGGCCGTGCACCGTCTGGCCGCCGAGCACGACCGCGACGTCACCGCCGTGGTGAACGCGTTCACGACCGACACCGTCGCGGCGTCCTCGGTCCTGGCCGAGCTCCCCGCGATCCACCACCGCGCCGCCGGCCTGGGCGGGGCGATCGCCGTCACCCCCTACACCACCTACGGCACCGGCGAGATCGCCGACCACGCCGTCAAGGCGCTCAAGGGCCGCGACGCCGCGCTGCTCGCCGACCACGGCGGCCTCGCCCTGGGCCGCGACCTGGGGCACGCGCTGGAGAACCTGCGGCTGCTCGACTGGCTCAGCGGCGCGTACCTCAGAGCCCGCCAGATCGGCGAGCCCCGCGTGCTGACCGAGGACGAGCTGGCCCGGGTCCGCGAGCGCGACGCCTACGGCTGGGCGGGCCCGGACATCCTCTGACTCCCTAGCTGGCCTCTGTGGCCAGGACTCCCGGAAGGCCGTCGAAACGCGCCTTGGCGTCCCGGCTCACGATGGTTCTCCCCGTCTGCGCCGCGTGGGCGGCGATGATGAGGTCGAGTGCGCCCCGTTTGAGTCCGCTACTGATGGTGTGCGCGAGCAGTGTGGAGTGGTGCACGGCGGTCGCCTCCGTATAGTCGAGAACTTCCGTGTAGGTGAGGATCTCCGCCAGGACCCGGGAACGCGCAGCCGCGCGCTTCGCCGTACCTGCCAGTTCGATCCCGACACGGAACTCGGCTACCGTGACCGCGGCGATCGCGAGTTCGTCGTCATCGAACACCGACCGGTCGAGTCCGCCCCTCTCGTAGGCGATGAGCATGTTCGTGTCGAGGATCAGACGTCGTCCCACGGGTTCCTCACCTCGTCGTCGACGAACGACCTCGCGCTGAGCACATCACGCTCGAAATCGTCGTCCAACGGCTCGATCTTCTCCAGGGCGGCACGCAGGTCGGCACCCGTGTAGCGAGGAGCTGGCGTCATGACGACGACAGGACGCTTACCCCTGGTAATGGTCACCCGCTCACCGTTCTCGATGGCGTCAAGGAGCTCCGAGAACTTTCTCGCGGCCTCGGTCGCGGTGATCGTACGCATGGTCAATATGATATCTGATTATCAGATTTTTCACTCGGTCACGTGGGAAACGAAGAAAGTCCGTGCGCGCTTCCTTGACTGTCACGCGTCCTCGTCGTCCGCGTCGTCGGGGATCTCGTCCGGCTGCGTCCAGGCCAGGTACAGGGTGGGAACCGCGACGTGGGCCATGTAGATCACCCACAGCACGGGCAGGAACAGCTCCTCCGGGAAGTACAGGTGGTCGGGCGTGGGCCCCTCCAGCACGACGACCACGAGGAACGGCGCGAAGATGAGCGCCGACGTCACCCTGTGCCCGAGCCGGGTGGCCCGGTCCAGCTCGGCGCGCTGTCGCTCGTCCAGGTTGCGGTAACCGGCCCTCACCCCCGTGGCCCGGCTCAGCCGTGTGTGGACCACGGCCGCCGCGACGAGGAGCACGAGGTAGGCGGGCACCAGCACGGTCATCGTCAGCCGCGTACCCGGCTGGAAGAGGCTGGCGGTCAGGAGGACCGTGGCGGCCAGAAAAACCAGCACGAGCAGGATCGTGTGGCTTCGCCGCCGGGACCGCGAGGCCCGGAGCCTGCGGAGCTTCGGTTTCTCCTCGGACCCGCGGCTCTCCGGGTTCTCCGCGCTCAGCCGGGCGGCGCGTTCACGGTCCTCCCGGATCTGGGTGGAACGCAGCTTCGGGAGGATGTTGGACAGGAACATCGGGGGTCTCCTTCGGGTCACTGGCCGATGCGGGGAAAGGGTTCGGTGGAGAAGACGACCTCCACCGGGACCTCGAAGTAGCGCGCGATGCGCAGCGCCAGGTGGAGGCTGGGGCTGTACTCGCCCCGCTCCAGGTAGCCGACCGTCTGGTAGTGCACGCCCAGGGCCTCGGCCAGCTGGCGGCGGGACACACCGCGCTCCGCCCGCAGCATCGCGATCCGGTTGTAGACGGCCTCGCCGCCTCCGGCCGCGGCCCTGGGACGGCGGCCGGTCGTCCCGCCGCTCTCAGCGGACACTCCGCACCGCCCTCTCCCGGGCCGTCCAGGCCCATGCCCTGGCCTCCGACCGGGCATCCGCGCTCATCACACCGGTTCTCCATTCCGTCATCGATCTACTGCTATTGATAGTACATGTACTACATCCTGGACAACAGGGACTACAGCGCAGAACCGAAAGCGGGCCACGGGGGACGGCGCACCGGCGACCCGGTCGGGAGGCCGGGCGGGGGAGCCCGGGCGGCGACGCGGAAAACGCGTTTCGAACACGGTGCTGGGGAAGAGGAAAAACGGGTGTGGACAACCCCCCACGCGGCTCCCGGAACGGGACAATGGTGCTGAGAACGATGCCGAACGGCAGGAGACCCCATGCGTTGCAGCTACATCAGGCTCCTCGTCAACGACTACGAGGCCTGCTTCCGCTTCTACTCCGAGGTGCTCAAGCTCCCCGTGCTGCGCGGGGACGAGGGCAGCCGCTACGCGGAGTTCGACGTCGAGTCGGGGACGCGGCTGGCCATCAACCAGCGTGAGGTGATGGCGGAGGCCCTGGAGACCGACACGGCCGACCCGGCGCTGCCGAACCAGGACCGGTTCGCGGTGATCTTCGAGGTGGACGACGTCGACACCACGGCCGCCAGACTGGTCTCGGACGGCGCCCGCCAGGTGATGGAGCCGCGCGACTGGACCGCGTGGGGCATCCGCGCGGCGCACTTCCGCGACCCCGACGGCTACCTGCTGGAGATCAACAGTCCGCTGATCCCCGTGGCGGAGGTCTGATCCCGTCTCCCGGGGCGGGTCCCCCTCAGCCGGACAGGTGCTCCACCAGCAGCTCGTTCACCAGGTCCGCGCGCTCCACCCCGAGCAGGTGCGCGGCCCCGGTGACCACCTCGAACCGGGCGTCGGGGACCCCGTCCGCCAGCCTGCGGCCGTGGCCGGGCGGCAGCATGGGGTCGTGGGCGGCCGACGCCACCAGGGTCGGCACCCGCATGGAGGCCACCAGGTGGCGCTGATCCATCCCGGCCACCGCGTCGCACGCCGCGGCGAAGCCCTCCGGGTCGATCCCGCCGAACTCCTCGGTCAACCGGGCCACGACCTCCGGCCGCTCCTCGCCCATGTCCGGGGTGAACCAGGGCCGCACCACGTCCGCGGCCACCGAGTCCAGGCCCGACGAGCGCACCCGCGAGGCGAGGAGGTCCCACCGGTGCGTCCGCGGGGTGCGGGGCGCCGCGGCCAGCAGCACGAGGCGTTCCAGGGTGCGCGGCGAGTTCGCCGCGATCCACACCAGCAGCGCACCGCCGAGCCCGGCGCCGACCGCGTGGACCCGGGTCAGGCCCTGGGCCTCCAGGACGCCGAGCAGGTCCAGGGCGAGCTCCTCGACGGTGTAGGGGCCGACCGGGGCCGGAGAGGAGCCGTGCCCCCGGTGGTTGACCCGCAGGACCCTGTGGTCGCGGGTGAGTTCGGGCAGCTGCGGCTCCCAGACCGACATCGTGGTGCCGAAGGGCGGCACGAGCAGCACGACGGGTGCGTGCCGGGGTCCATCGAGCCGGTACTGGAGCGGAATCAAGGTCATGGAACCTCCGAGTCGCCAGAACGCCAGGCTATCGGCAGAGCCCCGTTCGGGGCCGCACCCTTTCTCCCGTTTTCCGTCCAGTGGAGGACAGTAACTGACCGCCACGGTTTCTAGAGTCCTCGTGTACCGAGTCGGACACGGCGGGAAAGCGGTGGTCATGGTGGTCACAACGACGACGAGCACGGTGGACGCGGAGCGCGCGAGCCTCCTGCGGTTCCTGGAGGACCAGCGCGGGTTCCTGCGTCTCACGGTCGGGGGCCTGGACGACGAACAGGCAGCGCGGCGCACCACGGTGAGCGAACTGACCCTCGGCGGGCTGGTCAAGCACGTGACCCAGGCCGAGCGCAACTGGATCCGGTTCGTCCGTGAGGGTTCGACGGGCGCCACCCAGACCGACTACGAGGACCCGGCCACCTGGGAGGAGCACGCCGACAGCTTCCGGCTGCTGGAGGGCGAGTCCCTCGACAGCGTCCTGGCGGACTACGCGCTGGCCGCGCGGGAGACCGAGGAGTTCGTCGGCGGCCTGCCGGACCTGGAGGTCAGCCACCGGCTCCCGGACGCGCCGTGGTTCGACGAGGGCGCCTCCTGGTCCGCCCGCGACGTGCTGCTGCACATCATCCGCGAGACCGCGCAGCACTGCGGGCACGCCGACATCCTGCGCGAGGCCCTGGACGGCCAGAAGAGCATGGGCTGACCCGCATACCCGCTCCTCCGACCTGCCACGATGACGTGCGTGGTGATGACCGCTTACGCCGTCTGGAGGCAGCGGGCCGATCAGGTTGGAGCCGGGGACCCGCCCTGACCCGGAAACGGCGGGGGGCGTTCCCACTGACCAGTGGGAACGCCCCTGCCTACGAGGTGGCGAGGGTCGCTTCCGCATCCCCCCTCAAAGTACGGAAGCGACCCTCGCGCTGGGAAACGGCCAGCGACTCCTCCCCCCTGGAGTCGCGGCCTTGAAGGCCTGCCGCGGAATCGACCCCGTCGTTCCGCGTTGATGGAGACACTACCCACCGCACCCTCGAAGGACAACCCTCTGTCACGGGAAACTACTTAAAGTGATCGTCATTCCTCGGGAGACAACGGGCCAAGCGTGTGCGGACGAGCGTCAAACCGGGGTCATGACGGGGCGCTCGGGGACCGCGCTTAGCCTGGTCTGGTGAGATCACCGCTCCTCAGCCCACGGTGGCTCGGCATCCACCTGCTCGCCGTGCTGGTCGGCGTCGTCTGCGTCGCCGGTACCGCCTGGCAGTTCGTCCGCGCCTTCGAGCCCGACCGCGAGGTCGTCACCAACCCGGTCGAGGACCTGGCCGGCGCCGTGCCCGTCTCGGACCTGCTCGAACCCGGCCAGTACATGCACCCGGACTCCTTCGCCAACAGCGCGGTGGAGGCCAGCGGCAGCTACGACGCCGACGCCCAGCTGCTGGTGCCGCGCGTCGTGGACGGCGTGCGCGGCTACGACGTCATCGTCCCCCTGGTCACCGACGGCGGCGCCGCCGTCACCGTCAACCGGGGCTGGGCCGAGGAGGGCCAGGACATCCCGCCCGCGCCGGAGGGCGAGGTCACGGTCACCGGCTGGCTGCTGCCGCCGGTGGGCGCCGAGGGGGTCGTGCCGGTCGACGTCTCCGAGGGCCAGGTCGAGCGCATCGCCGCGTCCGTGCTCGTCAACGAGTGGGACCACCCGCTCTACGAGGGCTACGTCACCCTGCCCGAGACGGACCCGGCCACCGCCTCGCTCGTTCCGGCGCCGCCGCCCGAGCCGCCCACCGGGTTCACCGTCAACTGGCGCAGCCTCAGCTACACCGTGCAGTGGGCGATGTTCGGCGTCTCCGCCGTGGTCTTCTGGATCCTGCTGATGCGCCGGGAGCTGCGCGAGGGCGGCTCCCGGGAGGATCAGCCCGCGGTCGCGGGCTCCTGAGCCCGTCCGGCCTCGCGGTCCTTGGCCTGCTCGGAGCGCACGATCCGGTGCTCGACCACGAAGCCGAGCACGGGGATGGTGCCCGCGAGCGCCACGCCCAGGGTGCGGGAGGCGCTCCAGCGGCGATCCAGGGCGACCCACAGGACCACGAAGACGTAGGCCATGTAGATGTAACCGTGCGGCATCGCGATGTAGAGCATGAGCGGCGACTCGGGGCCGAACCAGTGCTCCAGGCCCTGCGGCGCGGCCACCAGGGAGAACCGGGCGGTCTCCCCGACCAGGTACTTGGCGGGCATGGCCACGAAGGTCAGGCCCAGCAGGAAGATTCCGGTCACGTACGCGAGCACCCGGTACAACGCGAACGACACGCGCCTCTTGTCCACGGCTGATCCCCCTCACACGACTGCGTCCCCGCTCGGGAAGGCAGGTCCGCGGGCGGGCGAAAATCAGCCTAAACGGTGTCCGGCACCCCGGGCGCCCGGGGTGCCCGGGGCCGGACGATCTCACATCTGCGCAGGTCGGATCACCTGCCCGAGACGCGGTCCGGGCTGCTCCACCGGCCGTCGGACTCGGTGGTCCACGCCTTGGGGATCATCCGCAGCGCGAGGTAGGCGTCCACGAGCCGGATCGGGAAGAAGAGCAGTCCGTAGACCAGGTAGGACGGCCGCCGCCGGATCGCCGCCATCAGGCAGGTGAGCATGTAGTCCGGGATGAACAGGCCGATGGCGATCGCCAGCAGCGGCAGGAAGGCCGTCACCGCCGTGAAGGCCTCCCCGGCGAACGGCAGGCTCAGGAAGAACTCCCCGCCCAGTGTGCCCGCGAGGACGAACAGGCCGACCACGGCGGTGATCAGCAGCACGGCGGAGACCAGGACGACCTCCAGGATGTACAGCGCCAGGCAGGCCCAGAACAGGCTCGGCCACACCCGGTGGCGCCGGACGGTCTGCCAGAAGCCCAGCGTCCACCTGGTGACCTGCTTGTAGTAGTCCCGGAAGGTGAACGGGTCCTGGCTGTAGGCCTTGGTGTCGGGGTTCATCGAGACCCGGCCGAGGCGCTTGTGGTGCACCTCGAAGGTCATGTTGAAGTCCTCGATCACCAGCCCCTTGGGGTTGACCTCGATCTCCCTGAGCGCCTCGCTGCGGTAGACGCTGGCGAAGCCCGGCACGATGAAGGCCGTGTTGGCGTGCCGCCAGGTCTGCCCGAAGCGCATGAGGTACTGGAGCATGAAGTACAGGCGGTCCCGGTAGGCCGAGATCATCCGGCCGACGAAGCCGCGCTCCTCGGGCTTCCACTCCGAGACGACGAAGCCCGCGACCGCCGCCACCGAGGGGTCGGCCAACTGTCTCCGGGCACCCTCCACGTACCCGGGGTCGAGCGCGGTGTCGGCGTCCAGGATGAGGACGCCGTCGTAGTTGTCGGTCAGCGAGAACTCCTCGAGGACCGCCTCGATGGCCCCGGCCTTGCCGCGGTTGGTGAGGAGTTCGAGGACGTTCACGCCGGTCTTGGCCGCGATCTGGGCGGTGGAGTCCCTCGACGAGTCCGAGACCACGTAGATGTCCCAGCGGTCGAACAGCCCCATCGCGGAGGCGATGGCCCCGCCGATGACGGGTTCCTCGTTGTGCGCCGGGATGATGACCGCCAGGGACGCGCCGCCCTGCTCCGAACCCGCCGCCTGAGCCGCCGCGACCGCCGAGGCGCCCCCCTCGGAGGCGTCGCCGTCCCGCTCGGCGAGGGCGGTGCCGCCGCCGGGGCCGCCCGCGCCCACCAGGACGCGTTCGCGGGCCTTCCCCCCGACGGCGCCGCGGCGCCCCGACCTCGGTGACCGGAGCACGGCGCGCACCGAGTCCTCACCCAGGCGCACGAGCCCGATGGCGGTCCACAGCAGCAGGTTGGCGCCGAAGGCCAACCACAGGAACGCGTAGCCCAGGGCGCCGAGGCCGGAGGCCTCGGCCATGTCCGTCGCGTAGCCGAACCAGTAGACAAAGAGTGCCGCGGCCAGGGCGAGGGCGATGAGCCCGATCAGCAGGCCGCCTATGAAACGTGCGATACGCACAGCGCTAGGACCCTCCGAAGTTCTCGGTTTCGGACCGACATTAACCCGCGAAGTCGGTGTTATCTTGACGCCCTACGACACCGAGAGGTTCACCCGGGTTCGCGTCCTATGTAGGCCACGCAAATCGTATACACGGGCTTGCGGAAGATGGTAACCATAAGAGGATATTTGTGAGCTGTAGCTACGGCTCGTCTGTGGTTTGTCCAATATTGTCCAGATCCTGGAAAAATCTGCGGAAAGTGACCAGCGGAGAGAAGGAGAATGCTCGGAGTGATCAGCGTTCCGTCCTCACCCTCATCCGGTTCCACTCGAATCCCACAGGCCACCGGCCCGGGGGGTCGCTTCGCCATGAGCAGCCAGGACGACACGGTCCGCACCGTGGCGCTGCACCAGCCGCACTACCTTCCGTGGCTGGGGCTTTTGGATAAAATTGACCGTTGCGACCGTTTCGTCATCCTCGACAACGTCCAGTTCGAACGCCGAGGCTGGCAGAACCGCAACTACGTCGGAGGCGGCGCAAAACCCGTCCTGCTCACCGTTCCGGTCGTCCAGGGCAGCCGGAACGACCGGATACGGGACAAGGTTGTTGACAACAGTCAGAATTGGAAGCTCAGGCACTACAAGGCACTCTCGGAACACTGCTACCGCAAAGCGCCCTACTGGAGGGATTACCGCGACGAAATCGCCCACCTGTACGAAGAAGAGTGGGACGGTCTCGCGGACCTGTGCATAGCGACCACGCGCATGCTGATGCGGTGGTTCGGGATCGACACGCCGTTGCTGCTGGCCAGTGAGATCGGGGACTTCCCCGGGCGCAAGAGCGAGCTCCTCGCCCAGATCTGCACCAGGACGGGAGCGCACACCATGCTCTCGGGCGACGGCGCCCGGGACTACCTGGAGCCCGAGACCCTGCGCCGCTACGGGATCGGCGTCCGGTGGCAGGACTTCCGCCACCCGGTGTACCCGCAGCACGGGCGCGACCCGGCCGACTTCGTCCCCCGTCTGTCGGCGATCGACCTTCTCCTCAACACCGGCCCGGAGGCACTGCACGTGCTCAGGCAGGCGAGAACCCAGAGCTGACCCGAACGCGGGTCCACCACAGCGCCGCGCCACCGGGCGCGGCGTCGCTCCCCGGGAAAAACCCGATCGCTCTCTAGGCAAAGGACGGAAAACGGTATGACGACGGACTGGTCCCAGGAACGCATCCTGGTGTTCGCGCCCCATCCCGACGACGAGACGCTCGGCTGCGGCGGCCTGATGAGCAAGGCCAAGGCGGCCGGCGCCGAGGTGTTCGTCCAGTTCCTCACCGTCGGGGACACGGCCGACATGTCTCCCAAGGGCTTCTCCACCGCGGAGGAGCGCTACGCGGAGATCAAGAAGGTCGCCGACCACTTCCGCTGGGACGACTGGCACATGGCGCTGCCCGGCGACCAGTACCACCTGAGGCTCGACTCCGTCGCCCGGGTGGACCTCGCCCAGCTGATCGAGCGCGAGAGCCCGCTGTCTATCGAGCGGCTCCGCCCGACCGTGGTGCTCGGACCGCACCACTCCAGCTACAACCAGGACCACCGGGCCGTGGCCGAGGCGGTGCACACCGCCCTGCGTCCGTCCAACACCGCGCTGCGCCACCACCCGCACCTGGCGCTGGCCTACGAGGAGGCCGCCGACCACTGGCGCTCGGAGCCGCTGTGCCCGCCCAACCTCATCGTGGAACTGGACGAGGTGCAGGTGGTCGACAAGCTCCACGGCATGCAGCTGTACGGGTCCCAGTCCCACCAGCACCCGCACACGCGTTCCGAGCCCACCCTGCGCAGCCTCGCCGTCCTGCGGGGCATGCAGGCGGGCGTGGCGCTCGGGGAGGGGTTCCACGTGCTGCGCTGCCTGGCCTGAGCGCTCCCGGACCCGCGGTCGGCGGCGCCGCGCGCCGCCTCACCGCGCGCACGGCCGCGCCGACCGCGCACAAGCCGTTTCCAGTCAGGGAACAGCGAGAGAGAACACCTAAGTGGAGGGGAAACCATGAAGGCTGTAGTCACCGGAGGAGCCGGTTTCATCGGCTCGCACCTGTGCGACCACCTGATCGCCCAGGGACACCAGGTCACCGTCCTGGACGACCTGTCGACCGGGTCCCTGGCGAACCTGGTCCAGGCGAAGGGCTCGCCGGGGTTCCGGTTCGTGGAGGGGGACGTCCTGGACCGGGAGCTGGTCGACTCCCTGGTCGCACCGGCGGACGCCGTGTTCCACCTCGCCGCGGCCGTGGGCGTGTACAACATCGTCGACAATCCGCTGCGCTCCCTGCGGATCAACCTGCACGGGACGGAGAACGTGGTGGAGGCGGCCGTGGCGCACCGCGTGCCCTACATGGTCGCGTCGACCAGCGAGGTCTACGGCAAGAACGACGCCGACGGGCTCAAGGAGAGCGACGACCGCGTCTACGGCCCGGCCACCAAGAGCCGCTGGTCCTACGCCGCGGCGAAGGGGCTGGACGAGCTCGTCGCCTACGTGCACGGCGTCGAGTCGGGCGTGCCGTGCGTCATCACCCGCTTCTTCAACGTGGTCGGCCCCCGCCAGACGGGCCGGTACGGGATGGTCGTCCCGCGCTTCGTCGACCAGGCGATGGCGCACGAGCCCATCACCGTGTACGGGACGGGGACGCAGCGCCGCTGCTTCGGCTCGGTGTTCGACGTGGTGCCCGCGCTCACGCGGCTCATGGACACCCCCGAGGCCTACAACCAGGCCGTCAACCTCGGCGGGCACGAGGAGGTCTCCATCAAGGGCCTGGCCGACCGGGTCGTGGAGCTGGCGGGGTCGAGGAGCGCGATCACCTACGTCGACTACCAGGAGGCCTACGGCGAGGGCTACGAGGACATGCAGCGCCGCTACCCGGACACCTCGCTGGCCGCGCGGCTGATCGGGTACCGCCCCGAGCGCGACCTCAACGACATCATCCGGTCGATCATGGAGCACCGCCGCGCGGTCGGCTCCGTGCCGCAGCCGGCGTAACCGAACCGGAGGGACCGGTCCGGGGCGCCCTCTCCGCCTCGGCCGACCGACACCAGACAAGGCGACGAAGGGCCACGGCTCCGGCCCTTCCCCCCGACGGAGTGGTCGCGCACTCCGACGGGCCCCGGCGCTCCCCCACGCCCGCACGAGGGCGACCGGCGCCGGTGGACCACAGGCCCGCCAAGGGCATGGACGGGTGCGTCCGCCGCCGTGCGGTCTCAGGGCGCCAGCAGCACCGTCAGCACCAGGACACAGCTCAGGGCGAGCACCCCCGCGCACAGGAGCACCATCGCCCACACACCCCCCACGGAAGGCACAGGACGCCCGGTCCCCGGAGCCCGCACGCCGTGCCCGCCTGCCCGCCACCGCAGCCACACGTGGGCGGCCAGCACCGCCGCCAGGAACAGCAGTCCGGCCGTGGAGGCCACGCGCACCCCGACCGGCGCCTGCGGGAAGGCGTCGTCGCCCGGAGCCAGGGACCCGCGCAGGAACAGCAGGGCCACCACGACCAGCAGGGCGATCGTGCGGTGCCAGGCCATCAGGGTGCGCTCGGGCTGCATGCCCGGGTCGTCGCGCTCGACGGGAGCGGTCACAGCAGGTGGCCCAGGACGACCAGGGCGCACACCAGCCCCACCGCCAAGGCGGTGACCAGCGGAAGCGCGCTCAGCTTCAGGGCTCCGCCCCGGCTCATGATCCGCTGCACGCGGTACCAGCGCAGCGGGGCGTAGACGGTGATGACCCCGGCCAGCGCCGCCAGCACCAGGCCGACCACGGTGCGCGGCCCCTCCTCCCAGCCCAGCGGGAGCAGGTGCAGGACGGCGACGGCACCGGCGAGCAGGGCCAGCGCGGTGCGCACCCAGGCCAGGAAGGTGCGCTCGTTGGCGAGGGTGAACCGGTAGTCCACGGAAGGACCCGCCGCGTCCCGCGGAGAGGTTTCGGAACCCATCCCGCACCCCCTTTCACCAGGGACGATCCCCCGGGTTCGCCCCCGACCCGGTCGGGCCGACGCGCGCGGCCCGCGTCCCTCCGGTCGACACTAGCTGCCGCTGCTCTTTCCTCCCAAACAGGTATGCAAGGCGTGTTATGACGCAAAACAACCGGACTGGGAGGTGGTTCACCGGTCCCGGCAGGCATGCGGAACAAACGAACGGGCACGACCGCTGTAGCACTGAGAGATGGCGGTTGGCCGACGGTCGACACCAACCAACGAACAGATACAGGAGACCACGTGCCCACGGTCGAGCTCACCAAGGACAACTTCGCGGAGACGCTGAAGGACAACGACTTCGTCCTCATCGACTTCTGGGCGGACTGGTGCGGTCCCTGCCGGCAGTTCGCCCCGGTGTTCGAGACCTCCGCGGAGAAGCACACCGACATCGTCCACGCCAAGGTGGACACCGAGGCGCAGCGCGAACTCGCCTTCGAGTTCAAGATCCAGTCCATCCCGACCCTGATGATCGTGCGCGAGCGCACCGTCATCTACAACGAGCCCGGGGCCCTGCCCTCCGAGGCTCTGGAGAGCCTGATCACGCAGGCCAAGGAACTGGACATGGACGAGGTGCGGGAGAAGATCGCCGAGCAGGGCGGTTCACCGGAGTAGCGCTCCCCGGAGCAGCACGGAACAGACCCGCGCGCGCCCCGGACGCCCCCTCCCCCGGAGGGCGGCGTCCGGGGCGTTCGCGCGTCCGGACGGTGGCCGGGCCGTGCGCCCGCGGCGGTCGGCTCCGGGCTGGGGCGCCGCCCCGCCCCGACAGGACCGAACCCCGCCTTGGCAGGACCGAAAAGGGTGGATTGGGAAGACCGAAAAGTCATCAAGGGGTTTGCGGCCGGTCACCTGTCCACCCGTCCGGCGCGCCTGGGCCCGCCCGGGGCCCGGCTCCTCCAGACGGGACGAACCGCACGCCAGAGGCGGTCCGCACCTCCTTCGGTGACGGGAGGGCAACGCCTGGCGATCGCGACGCCTCCGAGTTCACCGCCCACGTTCACCTTCGCCACGGGGTTCGTTCACCGTTGCTTCATACGGACATATTTGCATGGGGGTCGACCGCGCTCCGCGGCTCCGGCCGCGCACCTCCCGCGCACGCACCGTCCGACCCGGAAGTGGCCTCATGTCTGTCAGCAACACCGCCTCCCCTCGCGGCACCGAGACCGGTCGCGGCGTCGCCCCCGACACCGTCCGGTACAACCGCGAGGTTCCCGACCTGGGCGACCCCGTCTTCGACGTCTCCGGGCTCTCCATCTACTACGGCTCCAACAAGGCCGTGCGCGACGTGGACCTGAAGGTGGGCCCCCGTCAGATCACGGCGATGATCGGGCCGTCCGGCTGCGGCAAGAGCACCGTGCTGCGGACCCTGAACCGCATGAACGACCTCATCCCCGGCGCCCGCATCGAGGGGAAGGTCACCTACCACGGCGAGGACCTGTACGCCTCCGAGGTGGACCCCATCGAGGTGCGCCGCCGGATCGGCATGGTCTTCCAGAAGCCCAACCCGTTCCCCAAGTCGATCTACGACAACGTGGCCTACGGCCCCAAGATCAACGGCGTCCGCGGCAACATGGACGACCTGGTCGAGGAGACGCTGACCAAGGCCGCCCTGTGGGACGAGGTCAAGGACAAGCTCAAGGAGAGCGCCTTCGCCCTCTCCGGCGGTCAGCAGCAGCGCCTGTGCATCGCGCGCACCATCGCGGTCAACCCCGAGGTGATCCTGATGGACGAGCCCTGCTCGGCGCTCGACCCCATCGCGACCCTCAAGATCGAGGACCTGATGTACGAGCTGGCCAGCGAGTACACCATCGTCATCGTCACGCACAACATGCAGCAGGCGGCGCGCGTGTCCGACCGCACGGCCTTCTTCACCGCCGGTGTGGACGACGCGGGCGACCGCTACGGCAGCCTGGTGGAGTTCGACGAGACCGCGACGATCTTCAGCAAGCCCTCCGACCAGCGGACCGAGGACTATATCAGCGGTCGCTTCGGCTGATCCCGCTGATCTCCGGCTCTCCGGCGGACCGGGACCGCTGATCGGAGGGGCCGCTTCGGCTGACCCCGCTGATCTCCGGCTCTCCGGCGGACCGGGACCGCTG
>ANAW01000033.1:0-4458 GCA_000340945.1 Nocardiopsis synnemataformans DSM 44143
CCGTCCCGGTCAGGCCGGAGCACCCGCCCGGGACCCCGCCCCCGCTGTTCCTTCGACGAAGTGGACCTCCCATGCCCGCGCTCACAACGTCCGCATCCGTCCCGTTTCCGGGTGCCCCGGTCGAGGACGAACTGGTCGAGCGCTCGCAACGGTCGGAGGGACCGCTCCGGGTCCTGCTGGTGGAGCCCGAGTCGGAGCAGTCGCACCAGCTGGTGCTGTCGCTGAGCGGGCACGACGTGGACATCACGGTGTGCGTGGACGGCGCGGAGGCGCTGCTGCGGGTGGGCATGATGCGGCCGGACACCCTGGTCACCAGCGCCGCTCCGCCCGAGGTGGACCTGGAGACGCTGGTGCGGGTGACCCGGCGGGCGACCGACATCCCGATCCTCATCGGGGTGGGCCCCGGCGACTCCCAGCGGGCGATGCGCGCGCTGTCGGCCGGAGCCACCGCGTGCGTCAACCGCCCCTACCGGATCCCGGAGCTGGCGGCGCTGCTGCGCGGCTCCCTCCCGGGGCCCGACGGCGGCGGCCCGGACGGCACCGTCTCCTCGGCCGCGCTGCGCTCGGGCGCCCTGGAGCTGGACGCGCTGGGCCACCGGCTCTTCGTGGACGGCAACCCGGTCAACCTGGCGCTGCGGGAGTTCGGGATCATGGACTTCCTGCTGAGACACAGCGGCAGGGTGGTCAGCCGCGAGGAGCTGTGGACCGAGGTCTGGCGCAAGCCGCTGCCTCCGGTGAACAACACCATCGCCGTGCACATCCGGCGCCTGCGGCACAAGCTGGGCGACTCCGAGGCGCAGCCCAGGTTCATCCACACGGTCCGCGGAATCGGCTACCGGCTGGACACGGCGAACGGTTCCTGAGCGGAGGAAAAGCGCGGGACGGGGTTCGTTGATTCTCCCCCGCGGGGCCCTTCGGTGATACCGGCGAGACCCCTTGTTCATCTTCGCGTCACCTCCCCCCGAGACGAACGCGAAGATGAATCGTCCAATAATCCGATGCGTCACCTTCGCTACCGGGGAACCACCGCTCCGCCCCGGCGCCCATGGCCATACCCGCAGGTCATCACCGCCTGTCCCCTACACATCACAGAATCCCCGCGGAGCCGAAAACACACACCCGTTATCAAATGGTTACCACCATTCACTTCGCATTCACCCTTCTTCTACCATCCCGCCTTCATTTCGATGACACCGCGTCTTCCTGCGCACTTACTGTCGTTTCACGTCAGCCCCGACAGCGGTGATTTCGACGAGGAGAACTACGACATGCGCAACGGGCGTTCCAAGCTCGCCGTTCTGGCGGCCATCCCCCTGCTCGCGGCGGCGTGCAGCAGCGGAGGCGACACCAGTGGTGACGGCTCCGGCGGCGGGGGCGACCTCAGCGCCTCCCTGACCGGTGCCGGGGCCAGCTTCCCCGACCCCCTGTTCCAGGACTGGATCTACACCTACTCCAACGACGTCCAGCCCGGCGTCAGCATCAACTACCAGAGCGTGGGCTCCGGCGCCGGCACCGAGCAGTTCCTGGAGCAGACCGTCGACTTCGGTTCCTCCGAGGAGTTCCTGGGCGAGGAGGACCTCACCGCGGCGGCCGAGGCCCGCGGCTGTGAGGCCGTGCAGTTCCCCGTCGTCTTCGGCGCGGTCGTCATCGCCTTCAACAACCCGGCCCTGGACGGCCTCGTCCTGGACGCGGAGACCATCGCGGCCATCTACGACCGCCAGATCACCACGTTCGACGACCCGGCGATCGCCGAGCTCAACCCGGACATGGAGCTGCCCGGCGACGAGATCATCCCCGTCCACCGCTCCGACAGCTCCGGCACCACCTACGTGTTCTCGCACTACCTGAGCACCGAGGTCGACTCCTGGGCCGACAAGTACGGCGAGGGCAAGGAGATCGAGTGGGCCGACGGCCTGGTCGGCGGCCAGCAGAACGACGGCGTCGCCCAGGGCATCACCCAGAACCCCGGCGGCATCGGCTACGTGAACCAGTCCTTCGCCCAGGAGGCGGACCTGTCCGTCGCCCAGATCGTGAACGAGGACGGCAACCCGATCGAGCCGACCCTGGAGTCGACCATCGCCGCCTCCGAGGAGGCCGAGGTCCCGGAGAACTTCCAGTTCTCCATCGACAACATCGGCGGCGAGGGCTACCCGATCGCCGGGTCGAACTGGATCTTCACCTACACCTGCGGCTACGAGCAGGCCAACGCCGACGCCATCATCGACTTCTGGACCTGGGCCCTGACCGACCAGGGCGCCCGCGACCTGGCCGGTGAGCTGGGCTACGCGCCGCTGGGCGAGGAGCTGACCGACCGCGTCATCGCCGAGCTGGAGAAGACCAACTCCGAGAACGGCGGCGGCGACGCCGGCGCCGAGGAGGAGGCCGGAGCCGGCGAGGGCGCTGAGGAGAGCCCCTCCCCCGAGGCCGAAGCCACCACCGAGTAGGAACGCCCCGCGGGGCCGGGAGAGGTCTCCCGGCCCCGCACGCCTTCTTCCCAACCTCCGCCCCCGTCCCGGGGCGGGACGCTCTCCACTCCCCACGAAAGCCACAGAGGAGAAGCACATGTCCACCGAGGCCCGTGAGGCCCCCCAGGCCCCCGAGGACTCCCGGCGGGGGACGCTGCAGTCCGGCAAGGGGCGCCTGGGCGATCCGATCTTCAAGTGGGCCGTAGCGGCCTGCGGCACCATCGTCCTGATCATCCTGGCGCTGATGGTCATCCGGACCACCAGCGAGGCCTGGCCGATCTTCGTCAGGGAGGGCTTCTTCGGCTTCCTGTTCGGGCAGGATTGGGAGAGCGGCAGCTCGCGCACCGAGATCACCGGTGTCTACGGCGCCTGGCCCTTCATCTACGGCACCCTGGTCACGTCGGCCATCGCGATCGTCATCGCGCTGCCGCTGGCGATCATGGTCGCCATCTACCTGACCCACCTGGCCCCGCGCCGCCTCGCCAAGCCGCTGTCCTACACGGTCGAGCTGCTCGCCGCCGTGCCCAGCGTCATCTTCGGCCTCTGGGGCCTGCACTGGTTCCTGCCGAACGTGATGCGCCCCTTCTTCGTCTGGCTGGAGAGCACGCTCGGCTGGCTCTTCCTCTTCGAGGGACCGGTGCGCGGCGTCGGCTACCTGCCCGCGGGCATCGTGCTGGCCATCATGATCCTGCCGATCATGACGGCGCTCATCCGCGAGGTCGTCGTCGTCCAGCCGGTCGAGCAGCAGATGGCCGCCTACGCCCTGGGCTCCACCCGGTGGGAGGTCATCACCAAGGTGATCCTGCCCGCCAGCTTCTCCGGGATCGTGGCCGCCGCCATGCTGGGGCTGGGCCGCGCCCTCGGCGAGACCATCGCCGTACTGATGCTGATCGGCGGCTCGCAGTCGTGGAGCGGCAGCCTGTTCGGCACCGGAAGCAGCATGGCCTCGCACATCGCCGCGACCTTCGGCGAGGCCTCGCCCGAGGTCCGGACGGCGCTGATGGCGATCGGCGTCGCCCTCTTCCTGGTCACGATGATCGTCAACATCCTGGCCCGCGTCATCGTCTGGCGCCTGGGGCAGTTCACGGGAGACTCCGCCGTATGAGCACAGCAACCACCACTCCTCCGGCCGCCCGGCACACCCCCCTGGGCAAGCGTTCGCCCGGCTCCGGCTTCCGCAGGTTCAAGGACCGCTCGGCGTCGGTGATGCTGACCACCGCGATGGTCCTGGCGATGATCCCGCTGGTCCTCATCATCTTCGAGGTCACCCGGCGCGGCATCGGCGTCGTCAACCTGGAGTTCTTCACCGCGACCGAGCCCCCGCCGCGGCGCGAGGGCGGCGGGTACGCCGCCGGGTTCTTCGGCACGCTCTACATCATGGCGCTCTCGGTCGTGATGGCGATCCCGATCGGCATCGCCACGGCCGTCTACGTCGTGGAGTACGGGCCCAACCGCCTGACCGGCGCGATCCGCTTCTTCACCGACGTGATGACGGGTATCCCCTCGATCTTCGTCGGTCTGTTCGTGTACGGCCTGATCGTGATCGGCTGGGGCAACATGGGCTTCGGCACCTTCGCCGGCGCCGTGGCGATCGCGATGATGATGCTGCCGATCGTGACGCGGTCCGCGGAGGAGATGCTGCGGCTCGTGCCCAACGAGATGCGCAACGCCAGCTACGGCCTGGGCGCGCGCAAGTGGCAGACCATCGTGCACACGGTGCTGCCCGCCGCCGCCCCCGGTCTGACCACCGGCTCGATGCTGGCCGTCGCCCGCGGTATCGGTGAGACCGCCCCGCTGCTGCTGACCGCGTTCGGAACCGGCCTGATCGTGACCGCCTTCCAGGGCGAGCCGCAGGGCGCCGTGCCGATGCAGCTGTACCGGGGGGCCATGCAGCCCTTCGAGGCCGGTATCGACCGCGCCTGGGGCGCCGCCCTGTGCCTGTTCCTGCTGGTGCTGCTGTTCACCGTGATCGCGCGGTGGATCGGCTCCCGGG
>ANAW01000034.1:0-41359 GCA_000340945.1 Nocardiopsis synnemataformans DSM 44143
CGTGTGCCGGAGAGACCTCCGGTGCGCGGCCCCTTCGGTTCTGCGGGCGCCAGTGCCCGCCCAGCTTCCCGAACCGCCCCCTCACCGGTAATCTTGCGCCGGACCCGCCACCGCGACTCCCTGGAGACGAACGCAGATGCCCGACACCAACGAGTACGCGACGACCTTCGCGTTCGTCGACGCCGACAGCGACGGCCGCATCTCCGCCGAGGAGTACGCCGACCTGATGCACCGCCTGGGGGACAGCTGCACCGAGGAGCAGGCCCTGCGGGCGATCGAGGCCATGGACCAGGACGGCGACGGGCTGATCACCCTGGACGAGTTCACGGCCTACATGTCCGACACCAGGGGCTGAGACCCCGGCGGGGCTAACCCGCGGTGCCGTCCCGTTCGCGGACGGCACCGCCGCGGACGACACCGCCGCGACCGCCGCCTCAGCGCGGCTCGCGCACCAGGTAGACGGTGTCGGGCACGCCGTTGGCGACCAGGACCTCGATGACCTCCACCGACGCGAACCTGCCCCGCAGCGACTCCTCGAAGGCGGGCACCGCGTTGGCGCTCCAGAAGGCCAGGACCCCGCCGGGGGCGAGCAGGCGGGTGAGCCGGTCCAGCCCCGCGGCCTCGTAGAGGCGGTTGTTGCTCTCCACCACCGTCCAGTCGGGCCCGTTGTCGGTGTCCAGGCAGATCGCGTCGTAGCGGACGGGGTTCGCGGCCGAGGACGCCTTCTCCAGCCAGGCCACGATGTCGGCGTTGACCACCCGGCAGCGCGGGTCCTGGTGCACGTAGTCGGCGGCCTCGCCCAGCTCGCCGTCGTGCCAGGCGATCACGTGGGGTTCGAGTTCCACCACCTCCACCACCGCCACCTGGGGGTGCTCCAGCGCCTCGCGGGCGGAGAAGCCCACGCCCAGGCCGCCGATGAGCACCCGGGAGCGCGAGCGGCCCGCGGGGAGGGCGGCCAGGCTGGCGCGCACCATCTCGCGCTCGGAGGTGCCGTCGCGGGTGTCCATGAGGAACACCCCGTTGGAGTAGATCTCGTAGTGCGCGCCCACGCGGCGCAGCACGAGGTCGCCGCCGGTCTCCCCGGTCACCCTGGCGAGGGTGACCGTCTCCTCCTCGGGCTCGCGGAAAGCGGAGGCGGTGTACGTCGTCGGCTGGTCCATACCCCACATTGTGCCCGCCCGTCCGGCGGACGCGTCCGCGTTCCCGCTGGGGGAGCGACGGGAGGCTGTCCGGGGGGTCTTCGCGGACCGTGGGGTTACCGAAGAGTAGGGTCAGGGTCCACCCCACCGAAGGAGAACTCCATGCAGGTGAAGCGCAGGCGCGGCGGACTGTTCGACCGGGTGCGCGGAGCCGCCCCCTACGCGCTCGGCGGCCTGTTCGTGGCTTCGGGCGTGCTGCACTTCGCGGCCCCCAAAACCTTCCAGGCGATCATGCCCCGCTCCCTGCCCGCGCCGCGCGCGTGGGTCTACGGCAGCGGCGCGGCCGAACTGGTCTGCGGCGCGGGCCTGCTGACGCGCAGGGCGTGGGCCGGTCCGGTGAGCGCGGCGCTGCTGCTCGCCGTGTGGCCCGCCAACGTCCAGATGGCCCTCGACTCGGGTACGGGCAGGCTCCGGGGCCCGGCCGACAGCCGCCTCGTGGCCTGGGGCCGCGTGCCGCTCCAGATCCCGCTCGTCTGGGCGGCCCTCCAGGCCCGCCGCGGGGACCGGGCGGACTGACCCGGCGGTGCCCCGCACCGGGGTGTCCGCGGGCCCGGAGCGCCCGCTTGCCCCTCCCCTTGGGGGAGGAGCCACAGTGGAACCATGCTTCCCATCGGTTCCTTCAGTGAACTCACCGGCCTCTCGCACAAGGCACTGCGCCACTACCACTCCCTCGGGCTGCTGGTCCCGGCCCGCGTGGACGAGGACACGCAGTTCCGCTGGTACACCGTCGACCAGATCGAGCGCGCCGGGCAGATCGCCACCCTGCGCCGCGCGGGCATGGGCCTGGACACCGTCCGGCGCGTGGTGGACGACCCCGGCCTGGCCCCGGACGCGCTGCGCCGGCACGCCGAGGACCTCCGGCGCGAACGGGAGGACCAGGACCGGGCGCTGGCGGAGGCCCTCGCGGTCCTGGCGTGGGAGCCCGGGGTGGAGGTCCGGCCCCGGCGGGCGTGCACGGCCCTCACGGGGGTGACCGCGCGTTCCTCCGGCGAGGACTTCGACCTGGACCGGGCGCGCGCCGAGGTGCGGGCCCTGGCCGAGCGGCTCGGCGCGCTGGTCGAGGAGCGCGGTTGGCGCGCTGACGGCCGGTGGTGGAAGAACCTGGAGCCGAGGGGCGACGACGCGGGCTACCGGGTGTGCGTCCCGGTCGCGGAGGTCGGTCCCTCACCGTCCCCGCTGCCGGAGGGCGTGGAGCTGGTGGAGTACGGGGAGGGCACCGAGGCCTGGCTGCTGATGCCCGGCCGGGAGAGCCTGGGCGGCCTCACCCTGGCGCTGACCCACCTGTTCGGGCACGAGGTCGAGGGCATGTTCGCCGACGTGGCCGCCCTTCGTCAGTCGGAGTGCGACGGGGGCGTGGAGTTCGCCATCGGGATGCGGCCCCTGGCGGAGGCTCCGGAGTGAGGGTCCGCGTCCGGAGACCGCGCTGACCCCAGCAGGGCGCCGAGCGCGGCGGCGCCTTCGAGGAGGGCGGCCGACCGGGCGTCGACGCTCGCGTCCCGGGCGGCCAGCGCGGCCATCACCTCGTCCCACCGCCGGGCGCGGCGCAGCTCCGGCATCAGGGCCCGGAGCGGGGCGATGCGGTACCCGGCCATGCGCAGCTGGTGGACGATCCGCGCGTCCCTGGCGTCGGCGGGCGAGTACCTCCGCGTTCCCCCGGGGGAGGCCCGGCCGGGCACGACGAGCCCCTCCGCGTCCCAGTGCCGCAGCGTCGAGGGCCGCACACCGAGCGCGTCGGCGAGTTCGGAGACGCCCATGGAGTCCGCCGGGCGGACGTCCCCGACCGGCTCCGCGGCGATCGCCTCCGCGGCCTCCCTGGCCAGTCCGAGTTCCCGGCGCTCGGTGTGGAGCCGGGCGTGCGCGGCGTCCAGGAGGGCGAGCAGGTCCGAGGCCGGGTACCCGTGCGCGGCGCGCAGGATCCGCCTGGCCTCGACCGGACCGGCCCCGGCGGCGAGGGCCCGGTAGGCCAGGGCCGAGCGCACGTGCACCTCGGCGTAGACCCGGTACCCCGCGGCGGTGCGCGCCGCCGGGGGCAGCACGCCGTCGCGTTCGAGGTCGCGCACCTGCTGGACGGAGTACCCCGAGCGCCGGGCGACGTCGACCGTGCGCATGGCGGCCGACTTGCGACTTCTCACTCCCCCACCTCGCACTCTTCGCGGAAAAGTCTCCACAAGCACATGAATGTAACGCTGGAACACATGAGCATCGACGAGATCACCGTGTTCGTTGAGGGCCTTGAAGGCGTCCTGACCCTCAGGCCGCAGCCCGGCGACGGCTCGCCCGAGGTCAGCTGGGGCGACACGTTCTTCTACTACGCGCCCGACGGCGCCGTGCCCACCGCGACCCAGCCCTTCGCGACCATCGTGACGAAGGACTACCCCGAGGACCGGGCGTCGCGCCTGGACCGGCCCGGCGTCTTCCGCCTGAACGTCGCCGCCGGAAGGGAGGCCTTCGTCCACTGGACGGGCCGCGAGCCGCGCGAGGCGGCCGACCCGGACGCGGACCCGAGCGCGGCGGACGCCGTGGTGGCGCACCCCGTCTACGGCGGCCTGGGCTGGCTCGCTGTGGTGGACCCGGGACCGCGGACCGCGGAGGCGGCCCGGGAGCTGCTCCGCACGGCCCACGGCCTCGCCCGCTCGCGCTACCGGCGGCGCGCCGGGACCGCGTCGGACTGACGGACGGCGTCGAGCCGACGGGGGGCGCCAAGGCGCGAGAACACCCCCTGGAACGCCGGAGACCGGCGGGGGCCGGCATGACGCCGATCCCCGCCGGTCCCGTGCTCAGGACACGGCCTACAGGCGGCAGGCGTAGATGTCGGTGACCAGGATGGCCCGGGCGCCGAGCTGCCACAGGTCGTCCATGATCCGCTGGGCGTCCTTGCTCGGCACCATCGACCGGACCGCGACCCAGCCCTCCCGGTGCAGCGGGGAGACCGTCGGCCCCTCCATGCCCGGGGTGAGCGCGACCGCCGCCTCCAGGCGT
This sequence comes from Nocardiopsis synnemataformans DSM 44143, assembly GCA_000340945.1. Lineage (GTDB taxonomy): Bacteria > Actinomycetota > Actinomycetes > Streptosporangiales > Streptosporangiaceae > Nocardiopsis > Nocardiopsis synnemataformans. The sequence continues at coordinate 4,179 of ANAW01000034.1, forward strand.
TCGGCGTGCACGTCGTAGTCCATCATCACGTAGTCGCGGGCGACCAGGACGCCGCGCAGGCGGCGTACCAGCGTGTCGAACTTGGGGTTGTCGGAGGCCCCGCTCGGACGGATGACCACCGCCTCGGAGACCAGTATCGGCTCGCCGAAGGTCTCCATGCCCGCCTGGCGCAGGGTGGTACCGGTGGAGACCACGTCGGCGACGGCGTCGGCGACGCCGAGCTGGACGGAGCTCTCGACCGCGCCGTCCAGGTGGATGACGCGGGCGTCGACGCCCTGCTGGTCCAGGTAGGAGCGCAGGAGCCCGTCGAAGGACGTGGCGATCCGCTTGCCGTTGAGGTCGGAGACCTTCATGTCGGCCCCGCCGGGAGCGGCGAAGCGGAAGGTGGAGCCGCCGAAGCCCAGCGGCAGGACCTCGTCCACGGCCGCGCCGGAGTCCAGCAGCATGTCGCGGCCGGTGATCCCGGCCTGGAGGATGCCCTCGCCGACGTAGACGGCGATGTCCTTGGGGCGCAGGAAGAAGAACTCGGTGTCGTTGTCGGGGTCGATCATGACCAGGTCGCGGCTGCTCTTGCGCTGCCGGTACCCGGCCTCGCGGAGCATCTCCACGGCGGGTTCGGAGAGCTGGCCCTTGTTGGGCACGGCGATTCTCAACATGTCGGGCATGTTCACGGCTTTCTCGTGGCTGCGTGTACGGGGACGTGGCGTCGGTGGCCGGATGCGCACGGGCGGCGCGTCGGCCTACAGATGCTTGTAGACGTCCTCCAGACGCAGGCCGCGGGCCAGCATCAGGACCTGGAGGTGGTAGAGGAGCTGCGAGATCTCTTCGGCGGCCTGGTCGTCCGACTCGTACTCGGCGGCCATCCAGACCTCCGCCGCCTCCTCGACGACCTTCTTTCCGATGGCATGGACGCCGGCGTCGAGCTGGGCGACGGTCCCGGACCCCTCGGGGCGGGAACGCGCCTTCTCGGACAGCTCGGCGAACAGCTCTTCGAAGGTCTTCATGGTGTCTTTCCTCGACCGACAGATGCGCTACCAGCGTAGGCGGTCCGGCGCCTTGATGCCGCACCCTCGCGAGGATGTCTCAGCATGTGGTCGGCGGCGTGCGCCACACCGCGCCGCGCCGCGCCCGTCCCGTCCCCGCGCGGGGCAGCCGCTCCCCCGGGTCCACCACGCCCCTCTCCCGGTTCACCACACCCGGCGGGCGGCGGCGCGCACGAGCGGCTTGGGGATGAAGCGCAGGAGCCCCGTGGCCGCCTTGTACTGGGCTCCGGCGACGACGCTGGAGCGCCCGGCCGCCCAGGCGGCGAGGGACTCGCGCACGACCTGCTCCTTGGGGACGAACGCGAACGCGGGCAGCCCGCTCTCCTGGACGCCCCTGGTCATGTCGGTGCGCACGAACCCCGGCAGGACCGCGGTGACGTGCACGCCCTGCTCGGCGACCTCGGCGGCCACGCTCTCGCTCCACAGGGACACGAACTTCTTCCCGGCCCCGTACACCGAGCCGCCGGGGTTGGCGGCGATCTCGCCCGCGACGGAGGAGAGGTTGATGACGCCGAGCCTGGTCCGGCTCTGCACCGCCCCGCGGCGGGCGATCTGCACCGGCAGGACGGCGCGGGTCAGCTGGAGGACCGCGCGCACGTTGAGGTCGAGCATGGCGTCGATCTCCGAGGGCTCCTGCTCGGCGAAGGGGCCGCCGTCGCCCCGCCCGGCGTTGTTGACGAGCAGGTCCACGGGGGCCTCGTCGCCGCTGCCGTCGGCCGACAGGCGCCTGACGACGAGTGAGAGGCCCTCGTCGGTGCCGAGGTCGGCGGGCAGGGGCTGGACGCCGACCCCGTAGCGTCCGCCGATCTCCTCGGCGAGTGCCTCCAGGAGCTCGCCCCGGCGGGCGACGAGGACGAGGGAGTAGCCGCGCTCGGCGAGCCTGCGGGCGTACTCCTCGCCGATCCCGGTGGAGGCTCCGGTGACCAGCGCGGTCCGGGGGTGGGCGGGGGTCTCGGAGGTGCTGGCCGGTTCGCTCATCCCCCCAGGGTAGGTCGTCGCCGGCCGTACGGACAGCGGCCCCAGCGGACGGCGGAGCGGCGCGCGCGTGCGGTCGCGGTCCGGCGGCGTTCGCCAGTGCCCGCCAGCGTCCCGGCCCGCGCGGCGCCCCCGGCCGGGCCGAAGTTCCCCTTCGCGCGGTGGGTATGGACACACACGGCTTCACCTGGGTTTTCCCCGAACGCGGCCGTGCCGACTCCCTTCGGGGAGGGATGAGGCGTTAGCGTGCGTGTATGTCCGAGACCCACAGCCATGCCGGACCCCTTTCCTCCCTGAGGTTGGACGAGCGCCTGCGTGACACCCGACTGTTCTTCAGCCAGGCGCTGCGCACCTTCCACGCCACCGGTTCCATCCTCCCCAGCAGCGGTGCGCTGGCGCGTGCGATGGCCGAGTACGTCCGGCGCCGACCCGAACCCGACCGCCCGCTGCGCATCCTGGAGGCCGGAGCCGGGACCGGCGCGATCAGCCGCGGGATCGCCGCCGCGATGCAGCCGGGGGACACCCTGGACCTCGTGGAGTCCAACCCCGAGTTCGCCGCCTACGTGGAGGGACTGCTCAGGACCGACCCGGTCATGTCCCGGGTCGCCGACGACTCCCGCGTGCACGCCAAGCTCGTCAACGACATGGGCACCGACCGGTCCTACGACGTGATCGTGTCGGGCCTGCCGTTCGCGAACTTCACCGTCGACGCCGTCCGGGAGATCCTGGACTACTACTTCGAGGTGCTCGAACCGGGCGGGACCCTGTCCTTCTACGGGTACCTGTACACCAAGGAGGTCAAGGCGGTCATCGCCCGCCGCGAGGACTACCTGCGCCAGGCCCGCACGAGCTGGCTGGTCCAGGAGTGGATCGACCGCTACGGCATCGGTTCCGAGAAGGTGTTCGCCAACGTCCCGCCCGCGTGGGTGCACCACCTGCGCAAGCCGGGGAAGGACTGAGCCTCCCCTCCCCCCAGCCGACGGACCGGGCCCGCCACACGTGTGGCGGGGGCCNGTTCCCCCGGGAGGGCGCTGCCCTCAGGCCAGCGCGGTCCGGATGAGGCTGTCCAGCAGCTCGGGGTAGTCCAGGCCCGCCGCCCGCCAGATCTGGGGGTACTGCGAGTGCGCGGTGAACCCGGGCAGGGTGTTGACCTCGTTGACGACGGGGTCGGTGCCCCCGCGCAGGAAGAAGTCCACGCGCAGCAGGCCGGAGCAGCCGACCGCCTCGAACACGCCCAGGGCGAGGTCGCTCAGCTGCGACTGGAGCCCGACCGGCAGGTCGGCGGGGATGTCGAAGACCGCGTCGCCCCCGTACTTGGTGTCGTAGTCGAAGAAGCGGTCCGTGTCCGCGACCCGGATCTCCAGCGGCGGCCCGACCTTGAGCGCGCCGTCGGGCAGCTCCAGGACGGCCAGGTCGACCTCGCGGCCGATGACCGCCTCCTCCACCAACACCTTGGTGTCGAACTCCCGCGCGGTCTTGACGGCGGCCTCCAGCTCCGACCAGTCGCCGACCCGCGTCACCCCCAGGCTGGAACCGCTGCGCGCGGGCTTGACGAACACGGGCAGCCCCAGCTCGGCGCGCTCCTGCGGCGAGACCTCGTCGTCCGGTCCGCGCAGCACCACGTCGCGCGCGACAGGCAGGCCCGCCGCGCGCAGCAGCGTCTTGGTGGTCGCCTTGTCCATAGCGGCGGCGCTGGCGAGCACGCCGTTGCCCACGTACGGGACGCTCAGGAGTTCGAGCATCCCCTGGATCGTGCCGTCCTCGCCGTAGGGGCCGTGGATGACGGGGAAGACCACGTCCACCCCGCCCATCGCCACGATCGCGTCGCCCAGGCCGTCGCCCGTGCGCCGCGTCCCCTCGCCCCCGGGTTCGGCGGTCAGGGCCAGCAGGCCCTCCCCGTCCAGCGAGGCGGGGTCGTCGGTGTCGGTGCCCACCACCCACGCCCCGGCGCGCGTGATCCGCACCGGGACGACCTCGTACCGGTCGCGGTCCAGGTGGGCGAGGACTGACATCGCCGACGCGCATGAGACGTCGTACTCCCCGTTGCGGCCACCGAAGACGACGGCGACGCGTGTCCTTGCCTCAGGCACTCGATATCTCCTTGCTCTGCTCGCGCGGCACAGGCCGCGCCAGGTCCTGGTGGAGGCGGGGCACGCGCGCGCCCACGCCGGTGAGAATCTCGTGGGGGATGGTTCCGGCCCAGTCGGCCCACTCCTCGACGGTGGGCTCGCCCCGGTCGCCGGGGCCGAACACGACGACCTCGTCGCCCTCGCGCACGTCCATGCCGCCGACGTCGACCACGAACTGGTCCATGGCGATGCGTCCGGCCACGGGGCACCGCCGTCCGGCGATCCACACGTAGGCCCGCTCCCCCGCCGCCCGGGGGACGCCGTCGGCGTAGCCGAGCGGGACGAGGGCGAGCAGGCTCTCGCGCGAGGTGGTGTAGGTGTGGTGGTAGCTGACGCCCGTCCCCGCGGGGACCCGGCGGACCATGGCCACCCGGGCGCGCAGGGTCATGGCCAAGCGCAGGCCGAAGCGCCTGCCCTCGACGGGCTCCACTCCGTAGAGGCCGACCCCCGCCCGGACCAGGTCGAAGTGCGTGGCGGGCTCGTTGAGGATCGCGGCCGTGTTGGCCAGGTGCCGCAGCGACGGTTCGAGCCCGGCCGCGCGCGCCTGCGAGACCGCCCTCTCGAAGGCGGTGACCTGCTGCGCGGTGGTCGCCGCGCCGGGCAGGTCGGCGGAGGCCAGGTGCGACCAGACGCCGCGCACCCGGACCAGGCCGCCCAGTTCCAGCACGCGGGCCAGTCCGACCAGACCGGGCCAGGCGTCCAGCGGCGCACCGTTGCGGCTGAGCCCGGTGTCGGCCTTGAGGTGGACGTGCGCGACACGACCCGTGCGCACGGCGGCGTCGGCCACGGCGCGCAGGTGGCCGACCGAGGGGACGGACAGGTCCACGTCGGCGGCGACGGCGGAGTCGAAGTCCTGGTCCGCGCGGTGCAGCCAGCACAGCACGGGGGCGCGCAGCCCGGCGCGGCGCAGGGCGAGCGCCTCCTCCAGGGAGGTCACGCCCAGCCAGGTCGCTCCGGACTCCAGGGACGCGCGGGCCACCTCCACGGCCCCGTGGCCGAAGCCGTTCGCCTTGACGACGGCAAGAATTTCGGAATTGGTCCGCTTTGCCATGAACCGTACATTGTGGGCGATCGCGCTTATATCAATGAGGGCCTCACCCAGGGGTGAGGCCGGGTGTCCGGGAAGGCGGAGCGAGTGCTCCCCGGGGTCGGTCGACGGCATGACCAAAAAGTAGACACGACGCGCTGTGAACAGAGTGTGAGCGCCCCCCTCGTCACGTCTCACGGCAGCACCCGCCGAGCGCGGAGGGAGAAGGAAGAGCGTATGAGGGTCTTGGTCGTGGACCACGGAGAGGACCCCGCACAGCCGACCGCCTCGTGGTTGCGGGCGGCCGGTTTCGCCGTGGACACCGCCCCTGACGGGGAGACGGCGCTGTACAAGCTCGCCGTCAACGAGTACGGGGTCATGCTGCTCGAACGAGCGCTGCCGGGGCTGAGCGGGAACGAGGTGTGCCGCGTGGCCACCGCCCTGCACGGTCAGGTGCGGGTGCTCATGGTGAGTTCCCCCACCAGTCCGAAGGAGCGGCTCGCCGGTTTCGAGCTGGGCGCCGACGACTACCTCACCCGGCCCTTCGACCGCGAGGAGATGATCGCCCGGGTCCGCGCCCTGGCCCGACGGCCCGGCCGGGCCGACCCGCCGGTCCTGGAGCGGTCGGGTCTGCGGCTCAACTCCACCCGCTACGAGGCCTCCCGCAACGGCAGGCCCCTGCACCTGTCGCCCAAGCAGTTCGGAGTGCTGGAGGAGCTGCTGCGCGCCGACGGCGCCCCGGTGTCGGCGGAGGCGCTGCTGGAGAGGGTGTGGGACGAGAACATCGACCCGTTCACCACGATCGTGCGCGTCACCATCCGCTCCCTGCGGCGCAAGCTGGGCGCACCGAACCCCATCCAGACCGTGCCCCGCGTGGGTTACCGGCTGGTGTGACCCGGATCCCGGGCAGGACGGGGACTTCCCGGCCCGGGCGGCGGCCGGAGCCCGCCGCCGCGCGCCGACGTGTCCCATCGCACGTCCCGCACCGACGCGGCACGCGTGACCCCCTCCCGCCGCCCGGATCCTTCGCGACGGTGGGTGATCACGGGCTCGCCCGGATCGGAGTACGCGGCCTTATGCCCTCTTTTGCGACCGATTCGTGACCTGCATCACTGGAATCTGAGGTCGCAGGTACGGGTGGGACGCAGGTAGTCTCGCGTTGACTTCTTGCGGACCGGATCTTTGCGTTCGGCACCACCTCTCGCCCGCACACACGTGAAGAGTTCCTGAGGATCCCTCTGACGTCCCCGGAAGTCCCATCCCGCGCCACAAGCCCTGGGCCCACCTTTGTGCACACCCATATCAGAGTGAACCAGCAGCATGCGCGCGGAGTCCTACAGATCATCCGATTCCCCAGGTCAACGCCGACCAACGGAGGAGGCAGCGTGACGGTCACCCAAGCGGTCGAAGCGGTTCCGGGCATTCCGGAGGACACCGCTCCCGCGCTCATGCCCGTGGACGTCAGGCAACGCGTCTCCGCCCTCGCCAGGACCTCGCGGCTCCTGGTCGCCTGCGACTACGACGGCGCGCTCTCCACGGTCGACCCGGCCGACCGGCGCCCGCTGCCCGAGGCCCTGCGCGCGCTGCGCGACCTGGCCGACCTGCCCGGCACCGTGTGCGCGGTCATCTCCGGCCGCCCCCTGCGCGATCTGGCCGCGCTCTCGCGCCTGCCCGCCGAGGTGCGCCTCGTGGGCGCCCACGGCACCGAGTTCGACACCGACGTGACCATCGACCCCGCCCACCGCGCCGCCGACTCCCCCTCGGACAAGGCCGCCGCCCTGGAGCTGCTGCGCGACCAGGTCGAGGCCACCGCCATCCTCTACATCGGCGGCGGCGAGGGCGAGGAGCCCGTCTTCATGCGGCTGACCGGCGCCGACGCGGGCGTGCGGGTCGGCGAGGGGCCCACCGTGGCCTCCCACCGCGTGGACGACACCCCGACCGCCGCGGCCCTGCTGTCCGCGTTGGCCGCCGAGCGCCGCTTCTGGGTCTTCGGCGAGCGCCCCACGCCCATCGAGCGCATGTCGATGCTCTCCAACCAGGGCTCCGTGGCCCTCGTCGGCCCGGACGCGCGCCTGCTGTGGTTCTGCCACCCCGAACCCGACTCGAACGCCGTGTTCGCCGAGGTCCTGGGCGGTCGCCAGGCGGGCGTGTTCGCCGTCGCCCCCGCCCACGGCGGCCGTCCGCTGGGCCAGCGCTACCTGCCCGGCACCATGACCGTGCGCACCCGCTGGTCGCGCATGGACGTCACCGACTACCTCGCCCACGGCACCCCGCAGGGGCGCACCGACCTGATCCGGGTGATCAGCGGCGTCACCCCGGCCACGGTGGAGTTCGCCCCCCGGCCCGACTTCGGCCGCGTGCCGGTGCGCATCACTCCCCAGGAGGACGGCCTGCTCGTGGAGGGCGCCGACTTCCCGATGGCCCTGTACTCGCCCGGCGTGGAGTGGGAGATCGACCACGACGGCGTCTCCGACCTCGCCCGCGCGGTCGTCCACCCGCGCTCGGAGCGGCCCGTGGTGCTGGAGCTGCGCTGCGGCACCGACTCCCTCGTGCGCGGCACGCTGCCCGAGTCCGAGCGCCAGCGGACGTCCGGCGAGCACTGGTCGCACTGGCTCGACGGGCTCACCCTGCCCGACACCGCCCAGCAGCTGGCGGCACGCTCCGCGCTCACCCTGCGCGGCCTGTGCACCCCGTCCGGCGGCGTGATGGCCGCCGCGACCACGTCGCTGCCCGAGGAGATCGGCGGCGTCCGCAACTGGGACTACCGGTACTGCTGGCTGCGCGACGGCGCCCTGACCGTGCAGTCGCTGGTCTCCCTGGGCTCGACCGCCGAGGCGGAGGAGTTCCTGGACTGGGTGCACCGGGTCGTGGACTCGCTGCCCGGCCCGGAGCTGCTGCGCCCGCTGTACTCGCTGCGGGGCACCAACCTGGGTCCGGAGGAGGTCATCGAGTCGCTGTCCGGGTACGCGGGCTCGCGGCCGGTGCGGATCGGCAACCTGGCCGACCACCAGGTGCAGCTGGACGTGTTCGGCCCCGTCGTGGAGCTGATCGAGAAGCTGTCCTCGGTGCGCGGCACCCTGGCCGACCGCGACTGGGACCTGGTCCGGGCGATGGCCGAGGCGGTCGCCCGCCGCTGGCACGAGCCCGACCACGGCATCTGGGAGGAGCGCGACGAGCCCCGTCAGCGCGTCTACTCCAAGGTGATGTGCTGGGTGACCCTGGACCGCGCCGTCGCCCTGGCCCGCGCCTACGGCCGCGAGGTGGACCCGTCCTGGCCGGACCTGCGCGACGGCATCGCCGCCGAGGTGCTGGACAAGGGCTGGAACGAGGAGGCGCAGGCCTTCACCACCGCCTACGACGGCACCGACCTGGACGCCGCGTCCCTGCACATCGGCCTGTCCGGGCTGATCGACCCGGCCGACGAGCGCTTCCAGGCCACCGTGACCGCCGTGGAGGCGGAGCTGCGCAGCGGCCCGACCGTGTACCGGTACCACCGCGACGACGGCCTGCCGGGCGGCGAGGGCGGCTTCCACCTGTGTACCGCGTGGCTGATCGAGGCGTACCTGCTGACCGGCCGCCGCGCGGAGGCGGACGAGCTGTTCAAGCACCTGGTGGACTGCGCCGGACCGACCGGGCTCATCCCGGAGGAGTTCGACCCGGTCACCGAGCGGGCGCTGGGCAACCACCCGCAGGCGTACTCGCACCTGGGCCTGATCCGCTGCGCGCAGCTGCTCGACCGCCTCTGAGAGCCGCCCGGACGCCCGTGGGCGCCCCCAGGGCCCGTGAGGGCCGTGGGAGCGCGCCCACGGAGGCGCCCCGCCCGTCACAGGGCGGGAACGGCTAGTACTCGCCGCTGCCAGGCTGGCCGGGGTATCCGCCGGGGCCCGGCTGGCCCGACTGGCCCGGGTAACCGCCGGGACCGGGGTGACCGCCCTGGCCCGGGTAACCGCCCTGGAGGGGCTGGTAGCCGGGATCGGTCACGCGGAACCACTCCTTGGCGCTCTCGGTCCGGATGAGGATCAGGATGACCGCCATCAGGACCAGGCCCAGGGCCGGGTTGGACGAGTCGGTGAGCAGGTTGAGGAGCGCGCTGGCGAACCCCAGGCCCACGACCACGAGCACGAGCGTGCGCGCCCTGGCCCCGCCCTTCCCCAGGGCGATGGCGACGTAGACCTCGAAGGCCGTGAGGGCGAGGCCGTAGAGCAGGATGGCCGCGAGCCCGCCCACCCCCATGCCCATCTCCGCCTCGACCTGAGCGCTGGGCAGGCCGGCGACGGCGATGAGGCCGAACAGGGCCAGGGAGTAGAGGACGGCGGCGAGCACGATCCTGATGACGAGGATGACGCGGACCGCCTTGAGCGGGCCGGGCATCGGGGGTGCGGGAGCGTAGGGGTTCACGGGGGAGACGCCTTCCCGGATCGGGGTCGTGAGCGGGACGAGGGATGTTTCGGATCTACGACTTCCGCGGGGGGAGAACGGTTCCCTCCCCGGGCGGAGCCCGTACCTCGCCAGCGCCCACAGAGCGGGCGGCTCCCAGGGGACGGGAGCCGCCCGTGACACCGGGGGGCGGTGTTGAGGGTGGTGTCTTCCCCCTACTCCCCGGCCTAATCATCGTTTTTCGCCGCGAGTCCAGCCGGACACGCGGAGCCCGCCGGGAACACGGAGCCCACCGGAAGCGCGGGCCCCACCGTCAGCACAGGCCCTCACCGGAAGCGCGGGCCCTCCTCCAGGCGTTCGCGCACGTCAGGCCACTCGTTGCGCAGCACCGAGTAGTACACGGCGTCCCTGCGGCGCCCGCCCGGCATGACGTTGTAGCTGCGCAGGACGCCCTCCTCCGTGGCTCCGATGGAGCGCAGGCCGCGCCGGGCCCGTTCGTTGAGCACGTCGGTCTTGAACTCGATCCGCTCGGCGCCCATCTCCTCGAAGGCGTGCCGCAGCAGCAGGTACTTGGACCAGTGGTTGACCCCCCGGCCCCGGAAGTCGCGCCCCAGCCAGGAGCTGCCGACCTCCAGCCGCAGGTCGGGCTCGGACATGTGCCCGTAGCTCATGCTGCCCGCGATGCGCCCGCTCGCCCTGTCGGTGATGGTGAACGTGGAGCGCTGGCCGCCGTCGCTGGCGGCCAGGTAGGAGTAGAAGAACCGGACGAAGCTCGCCTCGTCGTCCACGCGGGCCACGAAGTGCGTCCAGATGTCGGAGTCCATGGCCTGTTCACGCCACCCCTCGCGGTCCATCTCCACCAGGGGGGTGAGCAGCACGTGCTCGTTCTCCAACCGGACACGCGACTGCTCGGACCACGACATGGGCACTCCTCCGGTATACGGCGTTATGTCCGTTGCGGATTGTAGTGTCGTCCCACGAACCGCCCGTCGAGTGGGGTACCCCACACAGCGCCCGCCGCTCCGCCCGCCCCCCCAGGGGCGCACCGGGCCGCCCCGCGCGCACTCCCGCCCTGTCGGAGGCCGTGGGTAGTGTGACCCCCCACTGACCGGTAATCCTGGAGGAACCGAGCGATGGCCGCCACCGACACCGTTCTCTCCCGGCGCGCGCTCAACCGCGCCACCCTCGCCCGCCAGTTCCTCCTGCGGCGCGTGGACCGGCCGGTGACCGAGGTCGTCACCCACCTGGTCGGCCTCCAGGCGCAGACCACGCACACCTGGTACGTCGGGCTCCAGAACCGGATCGAGAACCCGTCCCCCGAGGACGTCGGCCGCCAGCTCACCGACGGCGAGCTCGTCCGCGCCACACTCATGCGCGGCACCCTGCACCTGGTCACCCCGGAGGACTTCCGCGCGCTGCGCCCCACGGTCCAGCCCGTCATCGCCAGCGGCCTGGCGCACAGCGGCCACGGGAAGGCGACCGCCGGGATCGACCTGGACGCCGTGGCGGACGCCGGGCGCGCCCTGCTGGTGAAGGAGCCGCTCACCCCCGGCGAGCTGGGCGCGCAGCTGGCCGAGCGGTGGCCCGGGGTCCCCGGCGACGACCTGTCCTACGTGGTGCGCTCCCTGCTGCCCGTCGTCCAGATCCCCCCGCGCGGGGTGTGGGGCTCCTCCGGGCCGCCCGCCTTCGCCCCCGCCGACACCTGGACCGGGCTGGCCATGGACGCCGAACCCGATCCGGAGGCGCTCGTGCTGCGCTACCTGGCCGCGTTCGGACCGGCCACCGTGAAGGACGTGCAGGCGTGGTCGGGGCTGACCCGGCTGCGCGCGGTGCTCGACCGCCTGCGCGAGCGGCTCGTGGCCCTGCGCGGCGAGGACGGCGCCGAGCTGTTCGACCTCCCCGACGCCCCGCGCCCCGGCCCGGACGTCCCGGCCCCCGTCCGCTTCCTCTACGACTTCGACAACGTGCTGCGCGGCCACGCCGACCGCGGCCGGATGCTCTCCGCCGAGGACCTGAGGCGGCTGGCCTCCCGCAACGGGATGCCGCCCGCCACGGTGCTCGTGGACGGCGAGGTGCGCGGTTCCTGGAAGGTGGTCCGCACCCGGGGGAAGGCGGCCGTGGAGGTGACGCCGTTCCGGCCGATCGGGTCCGCCGACCGCGACGAGGCGGAGGCCGAGGGGCTGCGGCTGCTGGGTTTCCTGGCACCGGAGCGCGACGGGCACGAGGTCCGGTTCGCGGAGCCCGCCTGACCGCGGCCCGCCCCGGCACACACGGGCCAGTCCGTTTTGCCGGGATTCTTTCGGTGCCTGACATCGGCGCATGTGACCGGACCACGGACACTACGTGTGGGTATGGAAGGATTCACAGGTGACCGATGAGTTCCGTGCCGCGTTCCAACGCGTGCTCGACACCGCAGCCAGCCAGGCACCCGCGTTTCCGGCGGCCGTGCACGACGTGTTCCGGCTGTCCTCCCAGGTGCCCGTCGAAGAACTCGCCATTGCCATGGAGGCGCTGGCCCCTGTCCTGGGTGACAGCGAACCGGTCGCCGGGATCGCGGCCGACCTCGCCGTCCTGGCCGGCGCCCTCGTGGAGGCCGGAGCACCCGCGGGACAGGTGGGGCTGGAGGTGCTGCGCCAGCTCGGAAGTTACGGTCAGGCCGCGGTGGCCTTCATGCACGCCTGGGACAAGACCGGCGGCGGACAGCTGCCCGCGCCCAACAGCGTGTCGGCGGCCGACGAGCAGCGCGTCGAGGAGGTCCTCGGGGACAACGCCCCGCTGGCCACCGTGGGCTGGTGGACGTCCCTGCGCTACGGGCTGGCCGCCAAGGCCATGCTGGGCGACCCCGAGGTGCGGGCGGCCGTGCGCGCCGACTCCAGCGCTCTGGAGGGGCTGACCCAGATCGTGCACGCGCTGTCCACGCAGCTCAGCGAGTTCGTCGAGGTGAACGAGCTGCTGCGGATGGCGGAGGCGGGCACGCTCCTGGTGCTGGACCGGACCTCGCGCCGGGGCTTCCGGGTGCGCTTCGACGGGATCGGCGACAACTTCCAGCTGCACACGCTGCTCGCGGACGCGCTGATCGGCAAGGAGGGACGCCTGGTGCCCGGCACCCGGCCCGACCCCCGGTGGACCGCCGCGTGCCTGGACGCGCCGGTGGACCCGCTGGCGGACGTGGTGCGCGGCGAGTGGGACCTGGTCGGCGGCGACGGCACGTGGGTGGGCAACGAGGCCTACCCCGGGGACATCCCGCTGGTCGAGGGCACGCGGGTGCTGGTGCTGGAGCCGCAGTCGCTCAGCCACTCCTGGCGCGCGGGGCGCAGGCACCCGCACATCCCGGGGTCGCTGGAGGTGCTGGAGGAGCTGCGCCACGAGGACGCGGCCGTGTGGTGGACGCGGATCCACCTGGCCGGTTCGGTGCGCCATCCGATGGCGCCGCCGATCGAGCACGACGAGACCGGAACCCACCGGACGCAGGCGCCCCGCCACTTCGGTGTGGCCGCCCACTTCGCCGAGGTGGACTCGGGTCCGATGTCGGCCTCGTTCCGGTCGCTGGAACCGGACGCCGATGACGGCCTGCTCCCCGGGGAGCCCGGCGTCGCGCCCGCGGAACCGCAGGCCCCCTCGGAGCCGTGGGGGACCTCGCCGGAGGACCGGGGCGAGCCCTCCGGGGCCGACGCCTCCGAGCCGCACCCGTGGGCCGCCGACCCGCTGCCCTCCCGCACGCGCCCGGAGCCGCCGGAGGCCCCCCGGGCCGCGGACCCGCTCGCAGACCCGCTCTCGGACCCGCTCTCGGACCCGCTCTCGGGTCCGCAGGATCCCTGGCGGTCCGGAGGGCCGGAATCCTGGGGCAGCGCGGAACCCGCGGAGCCGCTGGGCGCGTGGCGGAGCCCCGAACCGCTGGACTCCTGGACGCCCGCGGAACCCGCTGAGCGGACGGAGCGGGCCCAGCCCTGGCCCCTCGCGACGTCGGAGAACTCCTGGAGCTCCGCCGAGCCCGCGGAGCCGCTGGGCGACTGGAGGAGCCCCGCGGAACCCGGGGGGCAGCCGGGGCAGTCGGGGCAGGAGGGGCGGGACCAGTCCTGGAGCCCCGCGGCTTCGGAGGACCCGTTGGGCGCCTGGGGACAGCCGGAGGCCCCGGAGGACCGGGGGGCGGCGGGCCCGACCCACCCCCTGGACGCGGAGGACCCGGGAAACGCGGAGGACGCGGCGGACTCCGGGGACCCCGGCGACGACAGGCGCCCCGGCGCCCGCCTGCTGCCGCCCATGCCGCCGGGTGTCTCGGACAGCTGGGCGTGGGCCCCGGGCTGGAAACGGCCCGCGCCGCCCGGTTCCTCCGACTGAGCGCGCCCGTGGCGCCGAGGAGGACGCCCTCGGCCGCGGACCGGGTACGGTCACGGGTCCGGCCCGACGACCCGGTGCCGGTATCGGTGCCGGTGCCGCCGTATGACAGGTGTCATGCCGCGGCACCGACAGCTCTCACACCGACCCGGTGACTCCTGCGTCTGGGGGCGCACCTCCCCGGTCGGCCAAGCTTGGGGGTATGACGTCAGTGAACAGCGACCGCTCCGGACCCGGCGCCGGGTCCGAACCCGGGCCCGCGTCCGCATCCGTGTCCGCGCACGGGAGCGGCTCAGAGCCCGCGTCCGCATCCGGGTCCGGGACCGCGTCCGAAACCGCGCACGCCGGTGAGGACTCCCCGCGCGCGGGCGGCACACCCCTGTCGGCGGAGGAGCGCAAGGCCGCCGAGAGGGAGGCGCAGAAGGAGGAGACCCGGGCCGCCCTGCGCGCCGTCAAGCCCTGGAAGGGCAAGGCGACCCGGCAGGACAAGGCGCTGATGGCCGCCTTCGTCGGCGTTCCCCTCTTCTTCATGGCGCTGACGCCGCTGAAGCCCTTCCTGATCGCCAACCACCCGGTCCTGCTGGAGTTCGTCACCGGCAGCAACGCGGCGATCGGCGCGGCCGCGGCGTTCGCGCGGATCGGTGAGATCCCGCTGTGGCTGGTCGTAGTCGCGGGCGTCGTCGGCCAGGTGAAGGTCGACTGGCTGTTCTGGTGGGTCGGCAGGCGCTGGGGCCGCGGTTTCGTCAACCTCATCGCGCCGGGGGACAGGGCGCAGCGCTTCGCCGACCGGGCGCAGGACATGAACCCGTGGATCATGCCGACCGCGATCATCCTCAGTTACCTGCCGGGCGTCCCCACCGTGCTCGTCCTCGTCATCGCGGGCTGGACCGGGATGCGTCTGCTGCCCTTCCTCCTCCTGGACGCCCTCGGGGCCCTGATCCTCACCGCGTCCGTGGCCTCCGTCGGCTACGCGGCGGGCCAGACCGGGGTCGACATCGTCCTGCTGGTCGACAGGTACGCCCTCTGGTTCACCCTGGGCATCGTCGTCCTCATGGCCTTCGTCCCCGTGTTCAAGCAGAACCGCGCGCAGAAGAGGGCCAAGGCCGCCGAGGAGGCCAGGGCCGCCGAGGGGTCCGAGGCGGCCCGGGAGAACGGGACGGCGCAGGACCCGCGGGACTGACCGCGGGCCGGGATCTCCCGCCGCCGAGCGCACGCAACCCGCTGTGAGCAGGCGCTTCCACGGAAAGTACCGCGAAGGAAGCGGCTGGTCACCCACGTGCCGGGGGCACCCGACTAGGCTGGCGTTCGGCAATCCGACAACCCGGGCAAGCCGACTGCGCTGGGTGCGTCACAAACACACTCAAGGAGATCCCGTCATGGGACAGCGACACTTCGATCTGGTGGTTCTCGGCGCGGGCCCCGGCGGCTACGTGGCCGCCATCCGCGCCGCCCAGCTCGGCCTGACGACCGCCGTCATCGAGGAGAAGTACTGGGGCGGGGTCTGCCTCAACGTGGGCTGCATCCCCTCCAAGGCGCTGCTGCGCAACGCCGAACTCGCCCACCTGTTCCAGAACGAGGCCGACTTCTTCGGCATCAAGGTCGACGGCAAGGTCGAGTTCGACTTCGGCAAGGCGCACAGCCGCAGCCGCGAGGTGGCGGACGGCCGGGTCAAGGGCGTCCACTACCTGATGAAGAAGAACAAGATCACCGAGCTGAACGGCCGGGGCACCTTCACCGACGACCACACCGTCGAGGTCAGCGGTGAGGACGGCGCCACCGAGACCGTCACCTTCGACCACGCGGTGATCGCGGCGGGCTCCTCCACCAAGCTGCTGCCCGGCACCGAGCTGTCCGAGCGGGTCGTCACCTACGAGGAGCAGATCCTCACCGACACCCTGCCGGAGAGCATCGTCATCGCCGGTGCGGGCGCCATCGGCGTCGAGTTCGCCTACGTCCTGGCCAACTACGGCGTGGACGTGACGATCGTGGAGTTCCTCGACCGCCTCGTGCCCACCGAGGACGAGGAGGTCTCCAAGGAGCTGGGCCGCGCCTACAAGAAGCTGGGCGTCAAGGTGATGACCTCCACCCGCGTGGAGTCGGTCGAGGACACCGGCGAGGGCGTGCGCGTCACCGTCAGCAGCGACGGCAAGGAGCAGACCCTGGAGGCCGACAAGCTCCTCCAGGCCATCGGCTTCGCCCCCAACGTGGAGGGCTACGGTCTGGAGAAGACCGGCGTGGAGCTGACCGACCGGGGCGCCGTCGGCATCGACTCCCGTGGGCGCACCAACGTCCCGCACATCTTCGCGATCGGCGACGTCACCGCCAAGCTCATGCTGGCCCACACCGCCGAGGCCATGGGCATCGTCGCCGCGGAGACCATCGCGGGCGCCGAGACCCAGGAGATCGACTACCGGTTCATCCCGCGCGCCACCTACTGCCAGCCGCAGATCGCCAGCTTCGGCTACAGCGAGAAGGAGGCGCGGGAGGCGGGCTTCGACGTCCAGGTCGCCAAGTTCCCGTTCATGGCCAACGGCAAGGCGCACGGCCTCGGGGACACCCGCGGTTTCGTCAAGATCCTCTCCGACGGCAAGTACGGGGAGTTCCTCGGCGCGCACATGATCGGCCCGGACGTGACCGAGCTGCTGCCCGAGCTGACCCTGGCCCAGCAGTGGGACCTGACCGTGCACGAGGTCGCGCGCAACATCCACGCGCACCCCACGCTCAGCGAGGCGGTCAAGGAGGCCGTGCACGGCCTGGCCGGTCACATGATCAACATGTGACGCACCGGTCGTCTTCGGCCCCGTCGCCCTCGCAGGAGGGCGGCGGGGCCGCGCTGTGTCCATTCCAGGGGCGCGGAGAGCCGGTGGAGCACGGGGTGAAGAGTCGGTGAAGCGCGGGGCGGAGCCCGTGCGGGCCCGTCACGGGCGGAGGCACCGGTCGTCGGAGGCGGGCGGCGACCGCTGCCGCGGGCGCTCCGGGGACTTGCTAGGTTTCGTGTGTCCCCGCCGGATCCCCACCCCGAGTTCCGGTGCTCCCCCGACCGAAAGCCATCCATGCGCCTGATCCCGTCCACTCCCCTGTCGTGCCTGGGCACGGCCGTCGCCGCCGCCGTCGTCGGAGGGTTCGTCCTCGTCGGCTTCGGCGTGATCGACCTCGACGAGTTCGAGATGGACCTGTCCTTCGGAGACGGCGTGGAACTGCCCTTCGGGAACGGTGAGGAGGCGCCGGAGCAGGAGGCCGGAGCCTCGCCCGACCCCGAGGAGGAGCAGCCGGAGCAGGCCGCGCCGGAGTACGGGCTGCCCGAGTCGTGCGCCGCCGCCGGCGCCGCGGAGGTGGTCGGCGACCTGGCCCCGGGCCAGGTGCTCACCGAGGAGGTCGGTGAGGTGGAGGGCGTCGACGGCGCCGAGCAGGTCGTGTGCTCGTTCGGCGACGGGAGCACCGGGCCCGGCGCGTCCTCGTTCACGCTGGTGTTCACCCTGAACGCCGACCCGAGCACCAACCCGGACGTGGTGCGGGTGCCCGGGGAGCAGGAGCAGATGAACTGGGAGGTGGACATCGACGTGGACGTGGACACCTACCACACCGAGGAGTCCGACTCCCTGGGCGGCGACCTGGAGTACGTGGGCACCGTGGACGGCTCCAGCCGCCACCTGTACCTGGCGCTGCCCGACGAGCTGTACGTCACCGCCATCGCCTACGGCGAGGAGGTGCCGCGCGAGGACCTGGAACGGGTGGTCATGCTGGCCGCCGAGCGCATCCGGGGCTGAACCGCGACGCGAACGACCGAGGGGGCCGCCGGTGGGCGGCCCCCTCGCGTGTTCCCGCGCGGTCCTGGTGTCCCCCGCCCGGGCACGGGGACGAGGACCGGCGATCGGCTCCTCCTAGTACTCCACGGGGATCTCCTCGAACTCACCGAACGGGCCCGCCCGCAGGGTCAGCTCCTCCACGTCCACCGGCGGCGCGGGGAAGACCGCGACCAGGCTGTAGGTGTTGTCGGGCTGGAGCGTGTGGACCTCCTCGGCGAAGCTGCTGTAGCGACCCTCGCCGAAGTCCATCTGGGCCACGTAGCGCACCAGGCCGCTCTCCGGCTCCAGCAGCTGGAAGCCGCCGAGCGTGCCCTTGTTGAACTGCTCGGGGCCGCCCGCCTGGATGGCCTCCTGCCCGCCCATGTCGGGCATGGTCGGCTCGTCGGTGGTGTTGGTCAGCGCCACGGTGCCGATGACGTACGCGCCGTCGCGGCGCAGCGGGTAGACCTCCAGGCGCACCCCGTCCAGCTCGCCCTCGGCCACCACGGACCCCGGGTCGTCGTCGTAGGGCGCGGGCCAGGTGACGTTGCGCTGGGCGGCGCCCAGGCCGTCGTCGTCGTACTCCTCTTCCTCCGTGGCGGCCACGGTGGTGTCGAAGACGTAGGAGAACTCCACGCGCCGGTTGCGCGCCCGCGCCTCGTCGTCGTCGGGGCCGCCCTCGCGGGCGATCGGCTCGTGCTCGCCGCGGCCCTCCACCTCGAGGGTGTAGTCGGTGCCCAGCTCCTCGGCGAGCAGGTCGCGCACGCTCTCGGCCCGCTGCACGGACAGGTTGTCGTTGTAGGCGTCGTCGCCGATGCCGTCGGTGTGGCCGATGACGGTGATGACGGGCTCGTCGGGGTCGACGTTGCGGGCCAGGCTGGTGGCCGCGCGGCGCACCACGTCCTCGGCCTCGGAGGTCAGGTCCGAGCGGTCGAACTCGAACATGACGTCGGAGTGCAGGGAGATGATCTCCCGGTCGCCGTCGCGGGTGGTGGAGGCGATCTCGGAGTCCACGAAGCTCTGCACCCAGCCCTCGTCGGCCACCGCGTCCCCGTCCGGGCGGCGGTTGGCGAAGGTGAGGTTCTCCCCGCTCGGCGGCGGGTCGTCCGGGGTGAGGTGGTCGGCCCCGTTGGGGTCCTGCGGGTCGGCCCGCTCCTCCTCCACGTCCACGACCGGGATCCCGGTCATGGCCCCGAGTCCGCTGCCGACGAACGTGACCTGCCCGACCTCGTCGGGCAGGCGCGGGAAGTAGCGCACGTACTCGTTGGTGACCCCGTCGTGGACCGGGTAGAGGCCGTCCTGGTTGGGGCTCTCGGAGCCGTACTTGAGGCCCTCCCCGTCCAGGAACTGCCGGTAGACGCGGCCGGTGAGCGGGTCGACCAGGGTGTGGGCCATGCTCATGTTCCGGTTGGGTCCGGTGAACTCGTCGAGGTAGGTGACCTCGTAGTACATGACGGTGTAGTCGTCGGTGCGCTCCAGGCCGGTGACGGCGAAGCGCATCTCGTTGTCCCGACCGGTGTCCTGGAAGATGCGGCCCTCGCGGACGTAGGGGAACTCCTCCCTGACCTCCGGCGGGCCCGACGCGTCCCCGAACGTCTCGGACCACCAGTCGGACACCCCCTCGGTGACCGTGCAGCCGCTGAGCAGGAGGCTGCCCGAGACCGCCAGCGCGACCAGGGGTAGGGGCGACTTCCTCGCCATGTGGGGGAACTCCGATCGTTGAGGAGACGTACGGGCAACATCCTCCTGTACCCGCGGGGCGGAACCGACCGCCCTGCACCCTGTTGGCGGGTTACGTCCGCTTGGCGAACGGTGCCCTGTGTGAGGGCGCCCGGTCGGCGCGGGAGTCCCGGACGGGTCCCGGACGGGCGGCGGCCGACGAGGACCGCTCCGGCGACCGTCGGCGGCGCCGTGTCGTCGCAGGTCACGGACTTCTTCGCGCGGATCGAAAAAAACTCTCCGGAAACACCCATCCGCCCCCGCCTCGGCCCCGAATGACCCACGTGACCACCGAGACACGCGGGAACACCCCGCCACGCGACAGGCGACGGGTCGTCGTCGGATCGGTCGTGGGGCTGCTCACGGTCGGCGCCTCACTGGGTACCGCCGAGCTGGCCGCAGGACTCCTCCGAACCGTGTCTCCGGTGATCGCTGTCGGCGACACGGTCGTCGACATCACACCGCCCTCCCTGGTGGAGGTGGCGATCGATCTGCTGGGCAGAGCCGACAAGGTCGTGCTCGTGGCCGGCATCATCGTCGTCCTTCTGGGTGTCGGGGCCGTACTCGGCATGGCGTCGCTCCGGCGGCCCCTCGTCGGGTACACGGGGTTGGCGGTGTTCACTGCGGTCGGGCTGGCCGCCGTGCTTCCGCACCGCTCCGACGACCCGGGCGCCCCGGTGCCCGTGCTCGTCGGGGCGGTCGCGGGGGCCCTGGCCCTGGCGCTCCTGGTGCGCAGCGCGCGCGGGATGCTCCGGTCCGACGCGGACCTTGGACCACGAGGGATGGGGAGCTCGAAGACACCGGCGGACGCGGAGGAGGTTCCTCCCCCTCCCGCGGCCGGACCGGACCAGGGCCCGGGCAGACGCGGTTTCGTGCTGACCGCGGCGGGCGTGCTGGCCGTGTCCGGAACCGCCGGTGTCCTCGGGCGCCTGCTGCCGACCCTCGGCGGCGGCGCGGGCTCCCGCTCCGCCCTCGTCCTTCCGCAGGCGGCGAACCCGCTGCCGCCGCTGCCCGCCGCGACCGATCTGGGCGTTCCGGGGCTGACCCCCTTCACCACGCCCAACCAGGAGTTCTACCGGATCGACACCGCCCTCACCATTCCCCGGCTGGACTCCACCCGGTGGACGCTGAGGGTGCACGGCATGGTGGACCGCCCCTTCGAGATCGACATGGACGAACTGCTCGCCGAGGAGCTCGTCGAGGCCGACATCACCATGACCTGCGTGTCGAACCAGGTCGGCGGCGACCTCGCGGGCAACACCCGCTGGCTGGGCTTCCCCCTGGCCGACCTGCTGCGGCGCGCGGGCGTGCAGTCCGGCGCGGACCAGATCCTCAGCACCTCCGACGACGGCTGGACCTGCGGCACGCCGACCGAGGTCGTCATGGACGGGCGCGACGCGCTCCTGGCCGTGGGCATGAACGGAGAACCCCTCCCCCACGTGCACGGCTACCCGGCGCGCATGGTCGTCCCCGGCCTCTACGGGTTCGTCAGCGCCACCAAATGGGTCACCGACATCAAGCTGACCCGCTTCGCCGACGAGCAGGCCTACTGGGCGCAGCGCGGCTGGGCCGTGCGCGCCCCCATCAAGACCATGTCCCGCGTGGACGTGCCCGCCCCCCTGGGCCGGGTGGACGCCGGAGAGGTCGTCCTGGCCGGAGTGGCCTGGGCGCAGCACCGCGGGATCGACGCCGTGGAGGTGCGCGTGGACGGGGGCGAGTGGCAGCGGGCCGAACTCGCCGCGGTCCCCGGCATCGACACCTGGGTCCAGTGGGTGGCGGAGACCACCGTCGAACCCGGCCAGCACTCGGTCGAGGTCCGGGCCACCGACGCCACCGGGTTCACCCAGCCCGCCGAACGGGTGGATCCCGTCCCCAACGGTGCCACCGGCTGGCACAGCATCCGGTTCACCGCCGAGTAGACGTACCCCTCGAACAGCACCGGCGCAAGTCGGTGACGTGAGCAAACAGAAGTTAAACAAGTTGAAGGAGAAAACAATGATCCGCAAGAGCAGCCTCACCATCACGGCCGCCGCTGCCGCGCTCGCCTTCGGTCTGACCGCCTGTGGCGGCGACATGGGCGGCGAGGAGGAGCCCGCCGAGGAGACCCCCACCGCGTCCGAGTCCGAGAGCGGCGACATGGGCGGCGAGGAGGGCACCACCGAGATGGCGGGCGAGAACTTCGGTTCCGGCTGCGCCGAGGTGCCCGCCGACGGCGAGGGCAGCTTCGAGGGCATGGCGGACGACCCAGTCGCCACCGCCGCGTCCAACAACCCGGTGCTGTCCACGCTGGTGACGGCCGTGACCGAGGCCGAGCTGGTCGACACGCTCAACTCGGCCGAGGACATCACGGTCTTCGCCCCGGCCAACCCCGCGTTCGAGGCCATCCCGCAGGAGGACCTCGACGCGCTGCTGGCCGACCAGGAGCAGCTCACCGAGGTGCTGACCTACCACGTGGTCGAGGGCCGCCAGACCCCGGCCGACCTGGAGGACGGCACGTTCACCTCGCTCCAGGGCGGAGAGGTCACCACCGAGGGCTCCGGCGAGGAGTTCACGGTGAACGGCGAGGCGGCCGTGATCTGCGGCAACGTGCAGACGGCCAACGCCACGGTGTACATCATCGACGGCGTGCTGATGCCCGCCTAGTAGTCTCCGGAACGGTTCGACCCCCGGGCGGTCCGAGCGTTGACGCCGGGCCGTCCGGGCCCGTCGCCACCCCTGCGGGAACACGGGGCTCCGTGGACTCCACGGAGCCCCGCCGGGCGCGCGGCGCAGAACAGCCGGGCGGAGCGGCCGACGTGCGACTCTGAAGGGGTCAGGGTCTCCCGGACCACGCCCGGGCCCGCGGAACGCACGGACGAGGCAGCAACGCAGGACCACCAGGAAGAGGAGCGGATGGACGAGCACGCCGCGATACCCCGGGGCCCCCGCAGGGTGGGGGCGGAGCCGCCGGTTCCGCAGGCCCAGCGGCTCACGGAGCTGCTCCGCCAGGTGGCCCGTGGTGAGGAGAGCGCGTTCGGCGAGGTGTACGACCTGGTCATCCCGTCGGTGTACGGGCTGGTCCGCCGGGTGCTGCGCGACCCCGCCCAGTCCGAGGAGGTCGCCCAGGAGGTGATGGTGGAGGTGTGGCGCACCGCCTGCCGTTACGACGAGCGGCGCGGCAGCCCCCAGGCGTGGGTGATGACCCTCGCGCACCGCCGGGCGGTGGACCGGGTGCGCTCCGAGCAGGCCTCCACCGACCGGGAGGCCCGGGTGGCGGCGGCGAGCACGCAGCGTCCCTACGACGAGGTGGCCGAGGAGGCCACGAACCGTCTGGAGCGCGAGCGGGTGCGCCGCTGTCTCGACACACTGACAGAACTTCAGGGCCAGTCCGTGCGTCTGGCCTACTACGGCGGATACACCTATCGTGAGGTGGCCCGCCTGCTTTCGACACCGTTGGGCACCGTGAAGACGCGGATGCGCGACGGCCTGATCCGGCTGAGGGACTGCTTGGGGGTGGAGTGGTGAGGAGGACACTGGGCCAGGACCCGCACATCCTCTCGGGGGCCTACGCCCTGGGCGCCCTGTCTCCGAGCGAGAGCGTGCGGTTCGAGGACCACCTGGCCGAATGCGACTCCTGCGTGCAGGAGACCCGCGGTTTCACCGAGACCGTCTCGCTCCTGGGCACCGCGGCCGCGGGCACGCCTTCGGCCGAACTGCGCGATCGCGTGCTGGAGGAGGTGGCGCGCACCCGCCAGCTCGCCCCCGCCCCCGAGCGCCTGCCGATGCCGCGCCGGAGCCGCTGGACCCGGGGCCTGGGACTGGTGCTGGCCGCCTGCCTGGCCGTCATGGTCGCGCTGGGAGCGGTCGTCATGGACCAGGTGCGCCAGGTGCGGGACCTGCGGGAGAACGAGCGGCAGATCGCGGCGGTGCTCTCCGACCCGAACGCCGACTACACCACGGCCGAGCCCATGGAGGGCGTGTCCGTGACCGTGGTGCACTCCGAGAGCAGCGGGCGGCTGGTGTTCAGCGCCCAGGGCCTGGAGCGGCTGGAGGACGAGGACTACCAGCTCTGGCTGACCCGTGACGACGGCAGCGTGTACTCGGCCGGGGTGCTCTCCGTGGACGAGTCGGGCTTCGTGCTCCCGGTGCTGGCCTCGCCGGAGGACGAGGCGACCGGGGGCGTGGCCGTCACCGTCGAGCCCGAGGGCGGCTCCGAGCAGCCCACGTCCGACCCGCTCATGGCGATGCCCTTCGAGAGCTGAGGGCCGGTCGCCGTTCGGCTCCGGCTGAGCGGCGGCCGGTTCGCGTTCGGTCGTCGGATGATCGGTGACCGGCACCCGAGCCGGACCGCCCCCCTCGCGTCCTTGGGCGGCGGTCCGGACGACTGACCGGCCGTGGCCTGACCGCTCGGCCCCTTCGGGGGGCGGGGCCGCGGTCAGGCCACGGCCACCTCCTCGGGCCGGGGCAGGTCGCGCATGACCGGGGAGAGGCTGAACAGGGCGGCGAGCGCCGAGACCAGCGCCATCGTCAGGAACACCCAGGCGGGTCCGGCGTGGTCGAAGATCACCCCGATGCCGAGGATGCCCACCGGCTGGGACACCAGCGCCATGAACGTGACAGCGCCCAGGACGCGGCCCTGGTAGCGGTCGCTGACCGACGCGGCGACGTAACCGTAGAACACGGCGTTCACGCAGGGCACGATGGCGAACACGCAGCCCACCAGCACCCCGAGGAACATCACGTTGGGTGCGAACAGCAGCCCGAGCGCGCACACCGGGGCGGCCCAGGCCGCCGCGAGGAAGATGCTCGAAGGCCGCACCCACCTGATGACCGCCCCGGCGCACAGTGCGCCGAGCAGCCCGCCGGACCCGGCCAGGGAGACGGTCATCCCGATCTGGAGGTGGCTGGCGCCCTGGCTCTCGGCGGTCGCGATGAGGGCCAGGAAGGCGCCCGTCTGGGTGTAGGTGAGGTTGAATCCGACGATCCACGAGATCATCGGCCGCAGGATCGGGTGCCTGGCCAGCACGGTGAACCCGCTGACCGCTCCGCGCAGTGTCCACGGCTCCTGCGCGTCGGCCTGGTGGGCCTGCATGGGGCGGCGGACGAGCAGTACCAGGGCCGCCGACACCAGGTAGGCGAGGGCCTCGGCGGCGAAGGGGAAGGCCCGGCCCACGCCGAACAGGGTTCCGGCGAAGGGCGCGCCGAGGGCGGTGGTGCTGAAGAGGCGGATCTGGTTCTGGGCGGAGGCCTCGGCCATCTGCGAGGCCGGGACGAGCTGCTTGACGGAGGCCATCGCGACGGGGTTGGAGACGCCCATCAGCCCGGCGGAGCCGACCGCGACGGCCACGATGACGGTGAAGGTGACGTTCTCGGTGAGCAGGAGAACGGTGAAGAGGGAGAGCAGCGCGAGCCGTCCGAGGTCGCAGCACAGCAGCACCGTGCGGCGGTTGGCCCGGTCGGCGAGCGAACCGCCGAGGACGGCGGTGACCATGGCCGTGGTGACCTGGGCCGCTCCGATGAAGCCCGCCTGCGCCGCCGACCCCGCGAGGAGGAGGGCGAGGAGGGGGTAGGCGATCTCGCCGCTCTCCTTGCCCAGCCCCGCCAGGAACCGGCTGGTCCAGAGCATCTGGAAGTCGCGGTTGCGGGCGAGGGGGACGAACCGCTCCGCGCTGTCGACCGGCGGGGCCTGGCCGGGGGGTCGGGATGGGCGGTCCTGTTCCGCCGTCATCGCGATCGACTGCCCCGTCCGCAGGACCGCGCGGCGGACCTGTCGAGGGGTGTGGTTCTCATTCCGTCATTATGCGCGCATTGCCCGCATTAGTGAGCTTTGTTGGTTCTGTGCTCCGCACGGTAGAGATCATCTGGAAAATCCACTCCGGGAGTGGTGTAGTCCCGGTGTTGGGCGGGGGCGGGTTGGAGGGTGCGTGTGGCTGTTTTTCCGGCTTCTTGTGCGCCCTGAACAGGGGAGACACGGGTTTCGAGTCGGTGCGGGGCGGTGCGGGCCGGTGCGCGACGGGAGTGGGAAGTGGAGCGCGCCGGGTTCCGTGTGAAAGGTGAGCTGGATGGGATGAACGGAAGCGGAAAACGGCTGCCAGCGACGACGGCGGGAAAGGGCGTAGGAGGCCGTCGCGGGGTGTGCTGATGAGGTGGCCGAATTCGGCCACGGGGGCTTTCGGCCCCGCGCGGCAGTACGGGGTCGGGGACGTCCGGCCGCGCGGGGGTTCAGCGGATACCGCCCGGGTCCCCGCCGTCCGGACTCCCGCCGCACGCGTCGCACTGACGGCGCCCTTCGCCATCCTCGACTTCCCCGAGCCCGGCCCCAGCGCGGTATACGTGTCAACCTGGAGCGATGCGCTGTTCCCGGAGAAGCCGCACCACCTGGAGCAGTACGAGTCGCTCTGGCGGCACGTCACCGCGACCGCGCTGTCGGTGGACGACTCCCGGCAGTTGATCGAACCCCTGATCGGCCCGACGCAGAAGGCAACCGCCCGTGAGCATTTCCCACACCACCCCGGCCGCCTGGCGTCAGTCGCCCTACAGCGGGGCCCGCGACCAGAATTGCGTCGAGGTCGGCAATCTCCCTGGTGGTGCGGCCGTCCGCGACACCCAGCGCCGCGACGCGAGCATGCTGGCGTTCCCGGCCGCCGAGTGGCGGGCGCTGATCGACACGACCCGTCGGGAGGCGTAGGCAGACATGCAGAAGCCCCCATCCGCAGAGGGTGGGGGCTTCCGTGTATTCATCCCGGGCCGAGCCTACCGGCCGAGGCGGACACCCGACCAGACCGTCACTCGGCCAGTTCCCGCGCCCGCTCCACCATGTCGTCGCGCGCCTGATCCGACGTCACCGAGCCCTCAGGCCACAACAACATGAACCTCCCGGCCTGACGTGCGTCACCGACCTCCCCCATGATCTCCACCCAGTGCGCGGCCAGCTCCTCATCCTCCAGCTCGTACACCGACACCGCGTCCGTGGTAATCCGGGCCGTGCAGTCGTTCACATGGTCGAGCTGGCAGCCGCCCGTGGTGTCCCTCAAGTTCGGCAACGGGTGCAACTCCGCCAACTCGTCAATCATCCCCTCGGCGTCGAGCTGGTCGTCGCCCACCTCCGCCGGTGACGCTGACGGCGACGCGGAGGCCTCGGCAGACGGGGCCGCCGCGGTGTCGATGTCGTCCTGGCCGTCGTCGAGCACCAGGGCGACGACGATCAGCAGCACCAAGCCGAGCACGACCGGGCCGCCACAGCCGAGGCCGATCTTCGCGCCAGTGCTCACCGGCTTCTTGGGGGGCGAGGCGCCGTAGGACATGAGGGGTCTCTCTTCGGTTGTGGGGGCTTCAAGGCTGGGACGCGGGACCGCCTTCAGGGGTTCACCCGAGCCCGGACATGGGCGGGCCCTGCCCGAAGCAGGAGCGGGCACCTTCCCCTCATATCGAGGCTGCGCCGCTCTCCCCCACCTGTCTGGCGAATCGGATGGCCGCGTTTCCCCCGCTCAGATCGCTATTGTTTTTCGGATAGGCACATTGAATCCGACGATCCACGAGATCATCGGCCGCAGGATCGGGTGCCTGGCCAGCACGGTGAACCCGCTGACCGCTCCGCGCAGTGTCCACGGCTCCTGCGCGTCGGCCTGGTGGGCCTGCATGGGGCGGCGGACGAGCAGCACCAGGGCCACCGACCCCGCGAGGAGGGGGTAGGCGATCTCGCCACTCTCCTTGCCCAACCTCGCCAGGAACCGGCTGATCCAGAGCACCTGGAAGTCGCGGTTGCGGGCGAGGGGAACGAACCGCTCCGCGCTGTCGACCGGCAGGGCCGGGCAGGGGCGCGCGACCGCAGACGGCCTCAGACCGTCTGCGGTCTGGTCGCCTTGCCGTCGAGCCAGAGTTCGGTGGAGGCGTCCCGGTGGGTACCGGTGGTGCCCACGTGCTTGGCGCTGATCTGCGGACCCTTCTTGATGACGTGGACCAGGGCCATCGCGTGGCCGCGCCCCAGCCCGTAGTCCTCGGCCAGCCACTGGACGATGGCGCCCGCCTTGACCGAAGGGTCGTCGTAGCCCTTCTCCTTCGCACGGTCGACCAGCGTGCGCGGGGTCAGACCGGTCTTGTCCTCGACGGCGTCCAGATAAGCCTGGAACGACATGGGGGCCTCCTCAACTGGGCAGGTCTCGATACTCACACGCGCCTGCGACATTCCGGCGGCAGCGGCACCAGCAGCGGCAGCGGCACCGGTCTCCGAGGCCGACCTCAGGCACGCGTCCACAAGGCACCGGGACCGTTGACGCAGGGGCGCACGCGCACCCATGCGAAGCGAGGCGGGAGGCAGGAGGCGGAGCGCGGTCGAAGGAGGCGGAGCGCGGGCTCAGGCGTAGGAGGCGGAGCGCGCAGGCCCAGGCGTAGGAGGCGGAGCGCGCGAGGCTCAGGAGGGTTGTCCACAGGCGGGATAGCGGGGTGGTGGACGGCGCCCGGGAGGAGCATGCTGTTGATGGGGGCGCTCGGCCTCCGCGCCGTGGAACACGTCCCCCATGACAGGTATGCCCGCCGCGACCCCAGCGTCACCCCATGCTCCCCAGCCTGTGGACAACCGCCTAGCCTTGCCGGATGCCCTCTCCGGAACCGCCCTCGACGCCCTTCCCGATCCTGTTTCCTCCGCGCTCGTTTCGCGGGACACCCGCCCCGTCCCCGTTTCCTCCGCACCCGCGCCACCGGGCACCCGCCCCGCCCCCGTTTCCTCCTCCCCCGCCTTGCCAGACGCCTTCCCCAACCCCGCTTCCTCCACCTCCGCGCCACCGGACGCCTTCCCCAACCCCGCTTCCTCCTCCCCCGCCTTGCCGGACGCCCTCCCCGGCCTCCGCCCCCACCCCATGACCCCGTGGGTCGTGGCCGTGGTCCTGCTCGCGGCGCTCCTGCACGCGGGCTGGAACGCGATCGCCCACTCCATCACCGACCGCCTGCTCGGGTTCGCCCTGATCGGCCTCGGTGGCATGCTCGCCGCGCTGCCCCTGCTCCCGGTCGTGGGACTGCCGCCGCGCGAGGCCTGGCCGGTCCTGCTCGCCTCGCTGGTCACCCACCTGCTGTACATGAGCCTGCTGATGCTCTCCTACCGGACCGGCGAGTTCGGCCAGGTGTACCCGATGGCGCGCGGCACGGCGCCGTGGGTGGTCGCCCTGACCGGTATCGTCCTCCTCGGCGAGTCGATGCCCCCGTCCGACCTGGCCGGGGTCCTGGTCGTCTCCGCCGGGCTGACCACACTGGTGTTCGCGGGCGGCCGCCCCTCCCGCGCACAGCTCCCCGCGCTGCTGGCGGCCTTCGCCACCGGCGTCAGCATCGCCGTCTACACCGTGGTCGACGCCTACGGGGTCCGCCTCACCCAGGACCCGCTGGGCTACATCACGTGGCTCATGATCCTTCAGGGACCGGTGTTCTTCGTGGTGGCGGTGTTTACCCGCCGCGGCGCGCTCCCCCGCCAGCTCAAGCCGGTCTGGAAGTTCGGGGTCCTGGGCGGCGTGGTCAGTGCGGTCGCCTACGGGCTCGTGCTGTGGGCGCAGCTGACCGGTGCGGTCGCGGGCATCGCCGCGCTGCGCGAGACGAGCATCGTCTTCGCCGCGATGCTGGGCGCGCTGCTGTTCGGGGAGCGGTTCGGCCCGGTACGGATCGCCGCCTCCGCCGTCGTCGTGACCGGAGTTCTCCTCCTGACTTTCTGAGCGTCTTCATGACTCTGACCAGCACTTACCCGTATCGTTTCCGGCGTGACACGAGCCTCGACCCTCTCCGGGTCCGCCACCGCTACGGACACCGCGACGGACACCGCCGCCCCCGCCACCACCGCCACTGACACCGGCTCCGGAACCAATCCCGGTTCCCCCCACACGGCGGAGCCCGCGCCCGACCACGGACCCGAGTCCGCCGCCGTGCGCGCGGTCTGGCAGGACCTGGGGCTCCCCGGGCTCATCGACGTCCACACGCACTTCATGCCCGACAACGTGCTGCGCAAGGTGTGGGACCACTTCGACGCCCTCGGCGGCCTGTGGCCGATCACCTACCGCTTCGACGAGGACGAACGCCTGTCCCTGCTCAGGGGCTTCGGGGTCCGGCACTTCACCGCCCTCTCCTACCCGCACCGCCCCGGCATGGCCACCTGGCTCAACGGCTGGGCGGACGGCTTCGCCGACCGCAACCCCGACTGCCTGCGCAGCGCCACCTTCTACCCCGAGCCGGAAGCCCGCGACTACGTGGCCGCGGCGCTGGACGCGGGTACCCGCGTGTTCAAGGCCCATCTCCAGGTCGGCCGCTACGACCCGCGCGACCCTCTGCTGGCCGACGTGTGGGGACTGCTCGCGGACGCGGGCACGCCCGTGGTGGTCCACTGCGGTTCGAGCCCCGAGGCGGGCCCCTTCACCGGCCCCGGCCCCTTCGCCGAGACCCTGCGCGCGCACCCCGGGCTCACCGCGGTCATCGCCCACGCCGGGGCTCCCGACTACCGCGCGTTCCTGGACCTGGCCGAGCGCCACGAACGCGTCCACCTGGACACCACGATGGTGTTCACCGAGTTCTCCAAGGACTGGGCGCCCTTCCCCGACGAGGAGGTGCCCCGCCTGAAGGGCGTCGCGGACCGGATCCTGTTCGGCACGGACTTCCCGAACATCCCCCATCCCTACTTCGAACAGCTCCGGGCCCTGGCCTGGCTCGACCTGGGCGAGGACTGGCTGCGGGGCGTCCTGTACGGCAACGCCGCCCGGCTGTTCGGGCTCTGAACACCGCCGACTTCCGGCAACCGACGCTGGACAGCCGACGACCGTCCGGTGATGGTGGTCGTGGGGCGACCGCCTTCGGCCTCCGCCCCCGACCACCGCCCGCCATCACCGATGCGGAAAGGCACCTCGGCACCATGGAACTCGCCCTGACTCCCCTGGAGTTCGCCCGCCGTACCCGAAGACTGCACCCTGGGCGCGAGGCGGTGGTCGACCGCGGCCTCCGGCTCACC
Source organism: Nocardiopsis synnemataformans DSM 44143 (assembly GCA_000340945.1). Taxonomy (GTDB): domain Bacteria; phylum Actinomycetota; class Actinomycetes; order Streptosporangiales; family Streptosporangiaceae; genus Nocardiopsis; species Nocardiopsis synnemataformans. The sequence goes on from ANAW01000034.1 coordinate 34,523, forward strand.
TACGAGGAGCTCTTCGACCGCTGCGACCGCTGGTCCTCGGCCCTCCAGCACATGGGGGTGACCAAGGGCGACCGCGTCGCCTACGTCTCGCCCAACACCCACGCCCAGCTGGAGTCCTTCTACGCGGTGCCGCAGCTCGGCGCGGTGCTGGTACCGGTCAACTTCCGGCTGTCGGCGGACGACTTCGTCTACATCGTCAACCACTCCGGGGCGCGGGTCCTGTGCGTGCACGCCGACCAGCTCGACGCCGTGGACGGTGTCCGCGACCAGATGCCGGGCGTGGAGCGGTTCGTCGCCCTGGAGGGGGCCCGCCCCGGCTGGGAGGACTACGAGGCCCTCGTCGCGCAGGCCACGGCGGACTACACCCGTCCCGAGATCGACGAGACCGACCTGCTGACCATCAACTACACGAGCGGCACCACGGCCCGGCCCAAGGGCGTGATGATCACCCACCGCAACGCGTACATGAACTCGGTGGGCACCCTGCTCCACCTGCGGATCGGCATCGACGACCGGTACCTGTGGACGCTGCCGATGTTCCACGCCAACGGGTGGACCTACACGTGGACGGTGACCGCCGCGGCCGCCACCCACGTGTGCCTGCCCGCGATGGACCCGGCCACCGTGTACGAGCTGATCCGCTCCGAGGGGGTCACCTGGCTGTGCGCGGCCCCCACCGTGCTGATCATGCTGTCGAACGCCCCCGAGGAGGTGCGCGGGGAGGTTCCGTCCGGCGTACACGTGGTGACGGCCGGGGCCTCCCCCGCCGCCGACACCATCGAACGCCTGGAGGACGGTTTCGGGTGGACCGTGACCCATGTCTACGGGCTGACCGAGACCACGCCGTTCATCACCGTGTGCGAGCCGCGCGCCGAGCACGGCGGCCTGTCCCCGCGCGACCGCGCCGCCGTCAAGGCGCGCCAGGGGGTCGAGCTGATCACCTCCGGCGAGCTGCGGGTGGTGGACGCCGACGGCGTCGAGGTGCCCTGGGACGGCACGACCGTCGGGGAGATCACCGTGCGCGGGAACGTGGTGATGAAGGGTTACTACAACGACCCGGAGGCCACCCAGAAGGCCATGGGCGACGGCTGGTTCCACACCGGCGACGCGGCGGTCACCCACCCGGACGGGTACGTGGAGATCCAGGACCGGATCAAGGACGTCATCATCTCCGGCGGGGAGAACATCTCCTCCGTCGAGGTGGAGGGGGTCCTGCTCCGGCACCCGGCCGTGCTGGAGGCGGCCGTCGTGGGCGTGCCGCACGAGCGCTGGGGCGAGTCGCCGAAGGCCTCCGTGGTCCTGCGCGAGGGCGCCACGGCCACGGAGGAGGAGCTGATCGCCTTCGCCCGCGACAACCTGGCGCACTTCAAGGCGCCCACGCGGGTGGAGTTCGTGGAGCAGCTCCCGAAGACGGCCACCGGCAAGATCCAGAAGTTCGTGCTGCGCGGGGGCGCGTCCGCGGTGTCCCGGCAGTAGCCGCCGGGTTCCGGCCGGGCCCCTTGCACCCTCTCTGCGGGGGCGGAGGGCCCCGGCCTAGCGGCCGCGGTCCGGCGCACCGGCCGCGGCGCCGCCCTCCCCCCGTCAGGCGCCGCGAACGGCGTCAGCGTCACTCCGGCGACGGATCACCCCGGCGACGGGGCGAGCAGGACGAACCCGGCCCGGAAGGGGTCGGAGCAGACTGCGAGCCGCCCCACACCCGGGGTGCTCTCCGGTCCCGTGTACACCTGGCCGCCCGCGGCCCTGACCCTCTCCGCGGCGGCGTCGCAGTCGGAGACCGCGAAGACCGGGTGCCAGTCGGCGGACCCGCCGTTGTCGGTCAGCTGGGCGGGGTCGACCGCCATGATCCCGCCGTGCGCGCGCTCCTGCCCCGCCCCCGCGGGGGTGAGGACCGTGTACGTGCCCGCCTCCCCCGGCAGGTCGAAGCCGGTCAGGCCCCACTTGAAGAGGCGCGTGTAGAAGTCGCGCGACCCGTCCCCGTCGGGCGTCCACAGCTCCGTCCAGCACAGGCTGCCCGGCCGGTCGACGGCCTCGATCCCGGGCATCCTGGCGGCCTGCCAGAGGCCGAAGTAGCCGCCCTGGGGATCGAAGAACTGCGCCGTGCGGCCGAAGTCCCACACGTCGAAGGGTTCCACCACCAGGGTTCCGCCGAGGCGTTCCACGGTGATGATCGTGTCGTCGACGTCGGGATCGGCGAAGTAGACCGTCCACGACGGGCGTTCGCCCTCGACCCAGAGCGGTCCCAGACCGCCGGTCGCCGCGCCGTCCAGGCGCAGGATCAGGTAACCGCCGCTGTCGGAGCCCGGCGACGCGGCCTCCCAGCCGAACAGTTCCCGGTAGAAGGCCGCCGAGACCTCGACGTCGGGCGAGGACACCTCGATCCAGCAGGGCGTTCCGGGCATGAAGTCGGTGGTGATCATCGCTGCCCCTCTCCGTAGCGGACGCACCACCCTTCGAGTCTGTCCCGGCCCGGCGGCGCTCCGGGGATCGGAGGGGCAAAGTCTCACACAACTCACCGTTGCCGAGACCGTCCGCGAACGGGGCCCGCGGGCGGGGGAGCGACGCGCCTGCCGCGGGGTACGGGGTCGCGCGGGTCCGGAGGCTCCGCGCGCCAGCCGGTTCCCGGCTGCGGCACGGACGTGCTCAGTGCCGGAAGTGCACGAACAGGCGGCCGAAGTTCTTGGAGTCCTTCTCGACCCGGTGGTAGCGGGCCTTGACGTCCTTGCGGTCGAGGAAGCGCAGCACCCGCTTCTTCAGCTGCCCGGACCCCTTGCCGGGGATGATTTCAATGCTCTTGGCCCCGGTGCGCTCGGCCTCGTCCATGATGTCACTGAGGGCCCGGTCGATGTCCCGCCCCTTGTTGAAGATGTCGTGCAGGTCGAGTTTGAGCCGCACCGTGCCTCCTCCGCGTCCGGTAGCCGGATCATACGCGGCGCGGGGCCGCGCGCCGGGGCCGCGGCACGGCCGTCCCCTCCGGCACCCGGGGCCTCCCCCGTCACGCCCCGAGGCGCAGGGTGAAGACCATCCGGTCCACGCCCGGCCCCTCGTAGTCGGCGTGCGGTCCGGTGACGGTGAAGCCGTGGGCGCGGTGGAAGGCGATCGAGCGCTCGTTGGCGGGGGACGTGACCGCGCGCACGACTGTGCACCCGCGCTCCCGCATCCCGTCCGTGAAGCGCCGGTACAGCCCGTTCGCGAGCCCCGTCCTGCGGTGTCCCGGGGCCACCCCGGCGAAGTGCGCGTACGCCTCCCCGGGCACGGACGGCGAGGGAAAGCCCACCAGGAAGCCCGCCAACTCCCCCTCCGCCTCGGCGACGAGGCTGGTGGTGTGGAAGTGGTCGAGGAAGAGCCGGGGGAGGATGTGCGCCACGGGGCGCTCCCACCAGTCGTCGCAGACCGCCACGATGCGCGGGTGGTCGGAGGGGAGGGCGGTTCGGACACGGACGTCGGCCACGCGGGGGCTCCTGCTCGTCGGCGGCGGGTGTTCCGGGCCCGGAATCCCCGCCGGTGGGTCCGCGGACCCCGTCACGGACCCCGCCCGCATACCCCTCTCGCGGACCCGTGCGCTCCGGGGACGGAGAACCGCTCAGAGGCGCCCGGACTCCCGCTCCGGGACCGACGCGCCACGCTCCCCGCGCTCCCCCTCCCTCCGCCGGAGCGCCCACCACAGGCCGAACAGGGTGACCGCCACCAGCGCCCCGGCGACGGCGAGGGTGAGGGCGTCGGGGCGCACGACCGACTGGCCGCGCAGCGCCTGCCAGGTGGTCAGGGCGACCAGGGCGGTGTAGGAGGCGCCCACCACGGCGACCGCCCGGAGCCGGAGCGCGTCCGACGCCAGGCGCGGGTACCGCCCCCGCCAGGCCGTCAGCGCCAGCGCGAGCAGGACCATCACCTGGAGCCCGTGCAGTCCGACGAAGTGCGGCACGCGCAGGTCGCCCGCGACGGTGCTCCAGCCCACGAGCGGAAGGCCCGGTCCGCCGTCCGCGTATCCGACGGTGTGCGCGCCGATGACCTCGGCGACGCCTCCCTCCCGCATGGTGGTCATCTGCTCCGCGGTGGGGGAGGTCATCAGGTAGGCCAGGCCCATGCCCACGAGCCCGATCGCGACGCCGGTCCGGATCGCCCAGGTCGTGGAGCGGTCGTCGAGCCGCTGCACGAGCAGCAGGACGCCGATGGCGAGGTTGGCGACCCACACGATGACGACCATGGCGGCCATGGCGTTGTAGACGGCCGAGTCGAACGGCGTCGCGTAGTTGAAGTGGCTGGGTTCGCCGCGCACCGCCTGGAGCACGATCGCGACGAGTTCCCCGGCGAGCACGGCCGCCACGACCGTGCCGAGCCACCAGCCGGTGCGCCGCCACCGGGTGAGCAGCGACAGCAGCCAGGCCAGGGTGACGTTGTAGACCCCGATGGACACGGCGAACTTGGCGGGCTTGAGCCAGACCGGGTCACCGTGCACGACGCGGTCGTCCAGGGCGAGGCCGACCGCGGCCACGGCCAGGAGGACGAGGCACAGCACGGCGGTGACCGTGAGGGGGCGGTGCCAGGCCAGCGCGGTCAGCGCGGTCCGGCGGAGGGGACCGGTCCGGGAACGGGCGGGTGAGGACGAGGGGGTGTCCATGCGATTCCTCTGTTTGGATACTACAACTATCCATGATGGATACCACTACTATCCAAATAAGGTGGACACCGCAAGGGGTGGAGACGAGAAGCGAGGACGGGCCCATGCGCATGGCCGAGTTGAGCGAACGGTCGGACACGCCGGTGCCGACGGTGAAGTACTACCTGCGGGAGGGGCTGCTCCCCCGGGGCGAGCGCACCGACCGCAACCAGGCCAGATACGGCGAGGAGCACCTGCGCCGACTGCGCCTGGTGCGCGCCCTGACCGACGTGGGCGGGCTGTCCATCGCCGCCGTCCGCGAGATCATCGCCCACGTGGACGCCCCCGAGCCCACCACACACGAACTGCTCGGCCGCACCCTGAAGGACATCACTCCTGCCGCGAAGGGGTTCGAGGGCACGGAGGACGAGGACCTGGAGCGGGTGCGGGCCCTGGTCGGGAACCTGGGCTGGCACGTCCACTCCGGCGAGCGGGCCGTCACCGACCTGGCCGGGGTGGTCGCCGCCTACCGGCGCGCGGGCCATCCGCTCGACGACGCCGAGTTCGACGGCTACGCCGCCGCCGCGGAACGGGCGGCACGGGTGGACCTCGACGTTCTGGAGGGCGTCGGCGAGACCGACGCGATCCTGGAGAGCGCCGTGGTGCGCACCGTCCTGGGCGACACCCTGCTGGCCGTCCTGCGCAGGCTCGCGCAGGCGGACGAGTCCGCCCGCAGGTCGGGAAAGGCGGCCGACGACTGCTGAGCGGGCGGGCGCGGCGCTACAGCACCGCCTCGAAGGCCCCGCGCACCGCCTCATCGCGGTCCAGGACCGCGAACACCACCCGCTCGAACACCCCCGCGAAGTCGCCCTCCCCGCGCAGGTGGGCGGCGAAGGCCCGCGCCACCTCGTCCGGGCGGTTTCCGAACACGCCGCAGCCCCAGGCGCCGAGCACCAGGTGGGACGCCCCGTGTTCGGCCGCGACGGCGAGCACCCCGCGCGCCCGCGCGGTGAGCACCCGCGCGATGGCGTCGGCGCCCTCCTGCCCGTTGCGCTCCACCATCCGCCGGTTGGGCGCGGCGCAGGTGAGGAAGGAGACCGGCAGCGGCTCGGGCAGCCAACCGCCGCGGTCGTCGCGGTACACCGGCACGCCAGGCGACCAGATCACCCGGTCGCTGTAGAGCAGGCTCCGCTCAGAGCGGTGGTGCTCGTAGAACTCCGGGCACAGCGTCAGCGACGCGTACAGCGCACTCGACCGCGCCAGGCTCTCCTCCTGGGCGCGCGCCCCGTTGGCCACACCGCCCCCGGGGTTGCGCGCGGAGGCGAAGTTCAGCGCCGCCACGTGGCCCGAACCCGTCAGCCGGGCGGCGGCCGCGATCGTGCTCTCCCCGGTCACCTCGAACCGGGTGGCGCGCCCGCCCTCCGGCGCGGCCGCCTCCGCCAGTTCGGCGGGCAGGTGGAGCCGCGTCCCCTCGCGCATCGCCGCGAGCATGGCGGACAGGTCCACCTCACGGCCGTCGGCCCGGTAACCCTGCCTCTCGAACGCGGCCCGGGTCTCCTGCCACACACGACGCAACCTCTGGGACACCCGCCCCTCCCTTCACCGGCCACGCAACCTACTCCCCCCGCGCACGCCCCGCCAGGAGTTTTCGCCATCCGGTCGCCGCCCCGGCAGCCGACCGAAAAGCCCTGGCCCCGCCGGAGGCCCGGCGGGGATCATCGGAACCATGAACCAGAGAGAACTCGTACGCGCCTCCAAGTTCCTGTCGCGCGTGCTCCGCCACGACCCCGCACGGGCGGGGGTGCGGCTCGACCCGCAGGGGTGGGCCGGGGTGGACGAACTCCTCGCGGGCTGCCGAAGGGCCGGGGTGCGCCTCAGCCGCGCGACCCTCCAGGAGGTCGTCGACACCAACGACAAGCGGCGCTTCGCCCTCAGCCCGGACGGCGCCCGCATCCGCGCCCAGCAGGGCCACTCCGTCCGCGTCGACCTCGGGCTGGAGGCGAGCGCGCCCCCGGCCCTGCTCTACCACGGCACCGTGGGCCGGCTCCTGCCCGCGATCACCACCGAGGGGCTGCGCCCGATGCGGCGGCACGACGTCCACCTGTCCCCCGACGCCGGGACCGCCCGCCGGGTGGGCGCCCGGCGCGGCGTACCGGTGGTCCTCACCGTCGCCGCCGGACGCATGCACGGCGACGGCCACGTCTTCCGGGTCACCGGCAACGGAGTGTGGCTGGGGGGCCCCC